>JAHEDN010000014.1 GCA_024641225.1 Burkholderiales bacterium
TCGACGTTGACCTGGTGAAACTGGCGATAACGGCCACGCTGCGGACGCTCATGCCGGAACACCGGGCCCATCGACCACACGCGCCGCGGTGCCTCGTACGTGAGGTTGTGCTCGACCACGGCACGCACCACGCCCGCCGTGAACTCCGGACGCAGCGTTAGGTTCTCGCCATTGAGCCGGTCCTCGAACGAGTACATCTCCTTCTCGACGATGTCGGTGGCCTCGCCGATGCCCTTCACGAAAAGCTCCGTGTACTCGACGATCGGCGTACGAATTTGCCGGTAGCCATAGCTGCGAAGCCAGTCGGAGACTCGCGCCTCGAACCACTCCCACAGCGGTGCCTCGCCGGGAAGGAGGTCGTTCATCCCCCGCACGCCTGACAGCTTCCTGCTCATCTCTTATGAGGCGACGCGTGCGTACTTCCGCCGCACGTAATCCTCGACAATCGCCTGGAATTCCTCGGCGATTCGCTCGCCCTTCAGCGTCACCGTGCGACTGCCGTCGATGAACACCGGCGCGACCGGCGCCTCGCCGGTGCCGGGCAGGCTGATACCGATGTTGGCGTGCTTGCTCTCGCCCGGCCCATTGACCACGCAACCCATGACAGCGACGTTCATGGACTCGACGCCCGGGTGCCCCTGCCGCCATTGCGGCATCTGCTCGCGCAGGTAACCCTCGATCTTCTGCGCCAGCTCCTGGAAGAACGTGCTGGTCGTGCGACCGCAGCCGGGACAGGCGATCACCTGCGGCGTGAACGCGCGCAGCCCGAGCGCCTGCAGGATCTCCTGCGCCACCTGCACTTCCTTCGTGCGCGGCTCCCCCGGCGCCGGGGTCAGCGACACGCGGATCGTGTCGCCGATGCCTTCCTGAAGCAGCACGGCGAGCGCGGCGGTCGAGGCGACGATGCCCTTGCTGCCCATTCCCGCTTCGGTCAAACCCAGGTGCAGCGGATAGTCGCAGCGCCGCGCGAGCTCGCGATACACGCCGATCAGGTCCTGCACACCGCTGACCTTGGCGGACAGCACGATCGCGTCGCCGCGCAGGCCGAGCTCCTCGGCCCGCAGCGCACTGCCCACCGCCGAACGCACCAGCGCCTCGCGCAGCACTTGCGAAGCGCTCCACGGCTGCGTCCGCTGTCCGTTCTCGTCCATCATCCGCGCCAGCAGCTGCTGGTCGAGGCTGCCCCAGTTCACGCCGATGCGTACCGGCTTGTCGTGCCGGCAGGCGACCTCGATCATCCGGGCGAAGTTGTCTTCGCCGCGCGCGCCGCGACCGACGTTACCCGGGTTTATCCGGTATGCCGACAATGCCTGGGCGCACCCCGGATAGTCGGACAGCAGCTTGTGGCCGTTGTAGTGGAAGTCGCCGACCAGCGGCACCTCCACGCCCATGCGATCGAGATGTGCGCGGATGGGTTCGACCTCCGCAGCCGCCTCCGGAGAATTGACCGTAATGCGGACGACCTCTGAGCCTGCATGCGCGAGTTCCTTGACCTGCACGGCAGTGGCGATTGCATCTGCCGTATCGGTGTTGGTCATCGACTGCACCATGACCGGAGCATCCCCGCCGACGTAAACGATGCGCGCTCCCCAGCGCACCGCGACCTTGCGCGTGGCGTGGCGCGGCAGGACTCCAGCCGTTGCCGGCAGACATTGCAGCGATGACTCAGGGAGGTTCATGACCCTGCTATTCGAGCCGCAGCCGTGCAACATCGTCGCGGCTGACGGCCGCTGCAAGGTCGACCGGCTCGCCGCGGAACTCGAGCTCGACCCTGGACGCGTTGCCGATCACGACGGTGTAGGGCGGCACGCCGTCGATCGTCTGCTCGGTGCCTGGCGCGTTGTTCTTCGACATCAGCACGGTCCCATCGGCCTGCCGGATCTCGACCCACGACCGGCCGCGAAACTTGAAGTGCAATGCAGCTTCTGCCGATGTGGGCGCAGCCTCCGATGTGGGCGCAGCCTCCGGTGCCGGCGAAGGCGTTTCCGCGGCCGGCGCCGCCGCGAGCGGCTCGGGAGCCGCCGGCGTCGGCGCAGGCGGCTGCTCCACGCTGGCCGCGGCCACAGATTGGACCTCGTCAGGCACCCGCGCCCGCTTGTCCTCGCTCATCGTCCACCAACCGAACGCGGCGAAGACCAGAAGCGCCGCCAAGGCACCCCCGATCACGATCCGCCCCGACAACGGCTCACCCGGCGGCCGCTGGATCGGGCTTGCCGCGGCAGCAGTTCCACCTCCGACAGGTAACGGGTCGGTGGGCTTCAGTTTCCTGCCCAGCAGGAACAGCAAGGGCTCGGGAGGAAGATCGACCAACCGCGCGTAATTGCGCACGTAGCCGCGAACGAACGGTCCTGCGGGCAAGGCAGCCAGGTCCTCTGCCTCGATCGCCCTGATCTGGCGGACGTTAAGTCGCAGTTGGGCGGCGATGTCGGACCGCGACAGGCCGCGCGCCTCCCGTGCGGCGGCAAGGGCACGACCGAACGAGCCGTCCTCGTCCGCAAGGTCTTCGGCAGAACGGCCGGCGGCAGGCGGCAGTTGCGACTCGACCGGCGCGGCAGGCGCGACCGCCGGCTTTCCACCCTTCGTCTCGACTTCAGTCATCGTAGGCTCCGCGGCGCAGCGCCGATGCTTCCGCCGCATCCGGAAAACGCTCTCGCAACTGATTCGCCAATTCGCGCTCCCGGCGAAGGTCGCCGTTGGCGCGGGCGATGCGCACGCCGAGCCACAGACCGGGAGCGCTGCCACGGCTGGCCGGATCGAGCAGCCCGTAGTAGAAATCGGCCCGGTCCGGTTGGTTGCGCTTGAGGTAGAGGCGTGCGAGTTCGAACTTCGTGAAGGGATCGGCCGCCTCCAACTCGAGCGACCTGCGCAGGGCGCGCTCGGCACCCTCCAGGTCGTTGATCCTCAGCAGGCACACGCCCGCGTTGCGCATCGCCAAGCCCGGCGTCGCATACAGACGATTGGCGGCGGCGCGCTGGAAATAATCTATCGACTCGCGCTCGCGCCCGGTCTGACAGAGGAACCAGCCGAAATTGTTCAGGATGTTCGGGTCGTCGGGTTCCAGCCGCAGCGCCCGTCCGAAGCTCGCTTCGGCCTCGCGGCGGTCGCCGACGTCCATATAGATCAGTCCGAGCAGGGTATGTGCAGGCGCATAGCGGTCGTCGATCTTCACTGCGCGCTGCACCTCCTCGAGCGCTATTGCCAGACGTCCGTCCCGGTAATAGTTCGATGCGAGCTCGGTGCGGATCTCGGCGCGCTTGCGGGGATCGGCCTCGCTCTTGCCCGAGTCGGTGGGGACCTCGACCCCGCCGACCGTGGTCGTCACCGTTGTACAGCCGCTCGCGAGCGCGGCGAGTACCACAGCAACCATCAGCCGGCTCAAAGATCTCGGCATGCGCGGCCCCCGCTAACTGCCTGCAGCCGCTACCACGGGCGGCAACTGGGCGTCACATCGGCGCGCGCGCCGCGTCCGGTCCTGGACCTCGCCGGCCAGCTGACCGCACGCCGCATCGATGTCTTCGCCGCGCACCCTGCGCGTCGTCGTGACGATGCCGGCGTCGATCAGCACCTGCGCGAATTCGGCGATGCGCCCTGAAGGCGATCGCGCCAGCCCGGAACCGGGAAACGGATTGAACGGGATCAGGTTGAATTTGCACGACACGTCGCGCACGAGCGCCACCAGGTCCCGCGCCTGCGCCATCGAGTCGTTGACGCCGTCGAGCATCACGTACTCAAAGGTGATGAAGTCGCGCGGCGCGTGACGCAGATAGCGCCGGCATGCCGCCATCAGCTCGCGCAGAGGATGCTTGCGGTTCAGCGGCACCAGCCGATCACGCAGCGTGTCATTCGGCGCGTGCAGCGACACTGCCAGCGCGACCGGGCATGCGGTAGCCAGCTTGTCGATCTGCTGCACGAGGCCCGACGTCGACACAGTGACCCGCCGCCGCGAAAGACCGTAGGCGTTGTCGTCGAGCATCAGCCTCAGGGCCGGCAGCAGCGCATCGAGGTTCTGCAGCGGTTCGCCCATGCCCATCAGGACGACATTGCTGATCACCCGCTCGTTCTCCGCAGTGATTCTCCGCTGCGCGCGCAGCGCGTGTTCCGCCCACCAGAGCTGCCCGATGATCTCGGCCGTGGTCAGGTTGCGGTTGAACCCCTGACGGCCCGTCGAGCAGAACAGGCAGTTCATCGCGCAGCCGGCCTGCGATGAGACGCACAGCGTGCCGCGATCGACCTCGGGAATGAATACCGTCTCGATCGCATTGCCGAGGCCGACGTCGAGTAGCCACTTGCGGGTGCCGTCGGCGGAGGTCGAGTCGCTGACCACCTCCGGCGCGGAAATGCAGGCCGACTCCTCCAGCCGAGAGCGCAGCGATCGGGCGAGATCGGTCATCGCCGCGAATCCCGGCGCACCACGCCGATGGATCCAGCGCATCAACTGGCGGGCGCGAAAAGGCTTCTCGCCGAGGCTAGCGACGTAAGCCTCGAGCGCTGCTGCGTCAAGAAGGAGGAGATTCTGCAAAGCCGGCGCGCGCGGCTCAGCGCGAGTGGATGTTCATCGAAGGAAAGAAGAAGGCGACTTCCGCGCGCGCGGTCTCCGGCGCGTCCGAGCCGTGCACCGCGTTGGCGTCGATGCTGTCGGCGAAATCGGCGCGGATCGTTCCGGGCGCTGCCTTCTTCGGATCAGTGGCGCCCATCAACTCGCGGTTCTTCGCGATGGCGTTCTCGCCTTCGAGCACCTGAACCATGATCGGGCCCGAAATCATGAAATTGACCAGGTCCTTGAAGAAGGGCCGCTCGCGATGCACGCCGTAGAAGGCTTCGGCCTCGGCGCGCGACAAGTGCATCATGCGGGCGGCGACGATGTTCAGTCCCCCGCCCTCGAAGCGCGAGAGGATCTTTCCGATCACGTTCTTCGCGACGGCGTCGGGTTTGACGATGGAGAGCGTTCGTTCGATGGCCATGATTGTCTTTTCGCTTCGGAATGGATGGTCTGGATCTGTGCCGCGGTGCGCCGGCGGAACCCTAGCCCGGGTTCGGTGCGCTCGCAAAAAAGCCCAATAAATTAATGATTTGCGTCGCCTCCCAAACGGGAGATGTTAACACGAGGGGGCTCGCCTACCGCACTGTGCGCCGGCGGTTCGAGCATGGCGATCGACTCGACATGCGAGGTATGGGGGAACATGTTGACCACCCCCGCCGCCGCAAGCGTCCAGCCGCCTTCGTGCGCCAGCACGGCGCAGTCTCGCGCCAGCGTCGCGGGGTTGCACGATACATAGACGACACGACGAAGCGACGCCGGGGCGGCGGCCAGGGTCTTTGCGACGGCCAATGCGCCTTCCCGCGGCGGGTCGATCAACGCTCTGTCGATCGCACCGAACGTCGTGGCCAGTTGCGACCAGTCCGTCGTCGCCCATTCGAACAGGTTGTGTTCGATGAAATGCACGCGGTCCGCCAAGCCATTCCGACGCGCCGCACTCCCGGCCCGGTCGAGCAGCTCGCGGCTGCCTTCGACGCCAAGCACTACAGCGCGGCGCCGGGCCAGCGCCAGAGTGAAGTTGCCCAGGCCGCAGAAGAAATCGACGATGCGCTCGCCGGCCTGGGGGTCGAGCAGCCGGACCGCCGTGCGGACGAGCGCCTCATTGAGCCGATGATTGACCTGCGTGAAATCGGTCGGCAGGAACGGCAGCGCCAGCCCGAACTCGGGCAGCGCCAGCGTCAGTTCGACTTCCTGATCCGCGTTCATCGGCGTCGCCGTGTGCGGGCCGCCGGGCTGCAGCCAGATCGCGACGCCGTGCATCGAGGCGAATGCCTCGATCCTGGCGCGGTCATCGTCGGTCGGCGGCTGCAGCACGCGCAGCACCAGCACGACACCCTCCACGCCGCCGCGCTGCCCCACCGCGACCTCGATCTGCGGCAGCCGCTCGCGCAATGACAGCGAGCCCACCAGTTCCCGCAGAGGAAGCAGCAGGCGACTGACACGAGGCGGCAGCACATGGCACTCGCGCATGTCGGCAACGTAGCTGCTGCCGCGTTCGTGGAAGCCGACCAGCACGCCACCCTTCTTTGCCACGTATCGCACGGCCAGCCGGGCCCGGTGCCGGTATCCCCAGGCGCAGCCCTCGATCGGCCGCAGCATCTGCCGCGGCCGCAACCTGGCCAGATGCCACAGCGCGTCCTCCAGCACGCGCTGCTTGATGGCCACCTGCGCGCGCGGTTCGACGTGTTGCATCGAGCAGCCGCCGCAGGCGCCGGCGTGCAGGCCGAAGTGGGGACAGGCCGGTCGCGCCCGCAGCGGGCTTTCCTGCACCACTTCGAGCAATCGCGCTCGGTCGAATTTCGGCTTGCGCGCGATGATCTCCGCGCGCACCAGCTCGCCCGGCAGCGCCCCTGCGATGAACACGACTTTGCCCTCGCTGCGCGCAATGCCGCGGCCTTCGAGGTCGAGCGACTCGACCTGCAGCAATCCTGCGGCCATCGGATCAGCGTTCCGGCCAGGCGGCGACGAATTTGCGCCAGTGCTCGCCGTCGGCGGCGTTCAGGGTCGCCCGCACCAACGCTTCCTCGGCCACGAGGGCGTCTTCGGTCAATGCGCCTCGCATCCTCTGGAATCGCGTGTAGACGAGAAAGGTGTTGACCACGTCAGTTTCGCAGTAGGCGCGGATCTGCCGCAGCCCGCCCTGCTGGTACGCGGACCACACCCGCGCGCCATCCATGCCCAGCTTGCCGGCGTAGCCTGCCAGCTTCGCGATTTCGTCGAGCGGCGCGGTGGCCCGCGGCTGGTACATCGACAGCAGGTCCATCAGATCGAGATGGCGAACGTGGTAGCGGCTGATGTAGTTGTTCCACTTGAAGTCACGATCGTCCTCGCCCATTTCCCAGTAGCGAGAGGCGGGGACCCCGTGAATCAGCGCACGGTAGTGGAGCACCGGCAGGTCGAAACCGGCGCCGTTCCAGCTGACCAGTTGGGGCGAGTAGCGATCGATGAGGCGAAAGAAATCGGCGACAAGTTTGCCCTCGTCGTCCTGCTCCGCACCGAGACAGCGCACGCGCAAGCCCTGCGCGTCGCGGAACCCGCAGCCGATCGCGACGACGCGATGCAGGTGCAGCGGCAGGAAGTCCGAGCCGGTCTTCTCGCGGCGCTCGGCAAACGCGCGCTCGGCGACTTCGGCATCAGCCAGCGTCTGCCACTCGGCCCGCAGTCGGCGCAGGCCCGCCGTATCGGGCACGGTCTCGATATCGAATACCAGTGTTGGCGTCATCGGCCGGACCTTCCTGACGATGCCCCGGCGCCGCGCCGCTGCAGCGGCTCAGCGCGGCGGCAGGTAGGCGAGCGGATCGACCGGTTTGCCCTGGCGCCGGATCTCGAAATGCAGCTTCGGCTCCGTGGCATCCGAGCGCCCCACTTCAGCGATCCGCTGTCCGCGCTTTACGACCTGGCCCTGCTTGACGAGGATCTGCCGGTTGTGCGCGTATGCCGAGATGAAGTCGTCGCTGTGCTTCAGGATCACCAGGTTGCCATAGCCGCGCAGTCCGCTGCCGCTGTAGACGACCTGTCCGTCGGCGGACGCGACCACCGGATCTCCTTCCTTGCCTGCGATGCCGATGCCCTTGTTGCGCTTTTCGTCGAACTTGTCGATCACGCGGCCATTCACGGGCCAGATCCAGTCGCCTCCTGAAGCCGCCGCGGGCGGCTTCGTTTCCGGAACCGAAGCGACCGGGCCCGGCGTTGTCGCCGCCTCCACAGAAGGCGCGGGCGCGCCCACTGCCGGCGCCGCAGCAGATCCTTCCAGCGGCCGTGTTGTCGCCGGACTGGTCGGCGTCACGGGCAACACCGCCGCCGTCTCGCTGTTCGGCGGGACTACGCGCAGGAGCTGGCCGACCCGGATCCGCGACGGATCGTCGAGGCTGTTCCAGCGCGCGAGATCCTTGACGTCGGCTCCGAACGCAGCGGCGATCGAGAACAGCGTATCGCCGGGCTGCACCCTGTAGTTGCCGTCCGCCGCAGGAACGCGCGGCGGCGCTGGCTTGGCAGCAACGATCGGAGGTGGCGCCTTCGCCGGCGGCGTCGAGCGTTCCGCGACCGGCGCCTCACGAGTCGATGTAATCGAGCAGCCGGCCAGTCCAGAGACTATGGCCGCAGCGACCATCCACCGTCGTGCGCGCCTGTGCTTGCTGTCAAATCGTGGGCTCAAATTACTGTCCATCAACCTGTTCCTGGTTTCAGCGGGACGAAGCGCACGGCCTCGACTGTCCGCTGGCTCACCCGCCCTGCCGCATCCTTGTTCACCACGACCAGGCGCTGCTCGCCTGTACCGACCGGCGCAACCAAGCGCCCCTCATTGCGAAGCTGCGCCAGCCAGGGCGCTGGCACGTTCGCGCCCGCGGCCGCGGCGACGATGCCATCGAAGGGCGGCTGACCGGGCACACCTAGGCTGCCATCGCCAAACACCAACCTCAGATTCGGCAATCGCAGCGGCCGAAGATTCGCGCGCGCCAGCTCGTGCATCGGCCGCAGTCGCTCGATCGAGACTACGGTTCCGAACAACTGCGCCAGAACAGCCGCAGCGTAACCGCAGCCGGTACCGATTTCCAACACGGTCGCCGACCGCGGCTGCGGTATCGCTTCGAGCAGCAGTTCTGCGCAGCGGGCAACGATATACGGCCGCGAGATCGTCTGGCCATGGCCGATCGGCATTGCGGCATCTTCGTATGCACGGCTCGCCAGCGCGGGGTCGAGAAACAGATGCCGGGGCACGGTCGCCATCGCCTGCAGCACTCGCGCATCGCGCACGCCCTGCTGCCCGATCCGTTCGGCCATCTTGTCGCGCACGCGCTGCGAGGCCAGCGCGTCGCGGTTCTCCGGAGCCAGCATCAATTCGGGCCGCGCTGCAGCCACTGTTCAACGCTCCCCATCTGGCCGCAATGAGTCAGGTCGATCTGCAGGGGCGTGATCGACACGTAACCGTTCTCTACGGCGTGGAAGTCGGTGCCCGGCCCCGCATCCTTCGCCACGCCGGCCGCGCCGATCCAGTAGATCGGCTCGCCATGCGGGTTGGCTGCCCGAATGACCGGCTCGGAGTGGTGCCGCTTGCCGAGACGCGTCACTCGCATGCCGCGCAGTTCCTCCCGCGGCCGGTTGGGGATGTTGACATTCAGCAGCACCGGTGCCGGCAGCGGATCGCGCAGAAAACGTGCGACCACGTCGGCAGCAACGTCGGCGGCGGCGTCCAGGTGCGCGTGGCCCTTTTCGATCTGGGAAAAGGCGATCGCCGGCACGCCGAAAAGGTATCCCTCCATCGCCGCTGCGACCGTACCGGAATAGATCGTGTCATCGCCCATGTTCTGGCCGTTGTTGATGCCGGCCACAATCAGGTCGGGCCGCTGGTCGAGCAGTCCGGTCAGCGCGATGTGCACGCAGTCGGTGGGCGTTCCGTTGACGTACCTGAAGCCGTTGGTCGCCTCGCGCACCGTCAGGGGCCGGCTGAGCGTCAGTGAATTGCTCGCGCCACTGTGGTTCGACTCGGGCGCGATCACGAAGATCTCACCGAGGCCGCGCATGCGATCGGCCAGAGCCGCCAGGCCGGGCGCGAGGTAGCCATCGTCGTTGGCAACGAGTATGCGCATGCGCAAAAAAAGAAAAAGCCGGCGTGCGCACCGCGCACACCGGCCTTTGCAGGATTACCCGTGGTCGGGGCGGCGGGATTCGAACTCGCGACCCCTTGCACCCCATGCAAGTGCGCTACCAGGCTGCGCTACGCCCCGATCGGCGCGGATTGTACACGCCGCACTTCACATCTCCCCTCGCAGGACATCGCGCAGCGAGAGCAGTTCGCGTCTGACTTCGGCAAGCGACAACTGGGCATTCTGCGACGCACGTCGCCCGCCATTTCGGCCACCCTCGAGCTTGTTGCGCGCGCCACTGATCGTGTAACCCTGCTCATAGAGCAACTCGCGGATTCGGCGCACGAGCAGTACTTCGTGATGCTGGTAGTAGCGGCGGTTGCCTCGCCGCTTGATCGGTTTCAGCTGGGTAAATTCCTGCTCCCAGTAGCGCAGCACGTGCGGCTTCACGCGGCACAGATCGCTCACTTCGCCAATCGTGAAGTAGCGCTTGGCCGGAATGGCCGGAAGGGCGCCAGCGTCGTCAACCATCACGTTCGAGCGCAGCATGGGACCGGGGTGCGGTGACTAGTGGCGGCGCACTTCGCTCAGGTGGCTTCCTGCGAGCGGGAAACGGTCGCCTTCAGCTTCTGGCTGGCGTGGAAGGTCACCACCCGGCGCGCGGAGATCGGGATCTCCTCGCCGGTCTTCGGGTTCCGGCCCGGCCGCTTCGGTTTGTCGCGCAGCTGGAAATTGCCGAAGCCGGACAGCTTGACCGACTCCCCGCGCTCCAGCGCCAGACGGATCTCGTCGAAAAACGCGTCGACCATTTCCTTGGCCTCGCGCTTGTTCAGCCCGAGCCGCTCGAACAGCGCGTCGGCCAGCTCGGCCTTGGTCACGGTGCGGGCGCCATGGTCCGCTTCGCCGTCGCCTGGCAGGCCCGGCAACTTGAAAGGATTGGCTTCTCGATCGATGCTCATTTGGCTACTGCCGCAGGCGTGCGTTCAGGCGGGTGCTCAAGCCTTCGACGATTGCTGCCACTGCTGCTTCGGCCTGTGCTTCCGCCAGGGTGCGCTCAGTATCTTGGAGATGGAGCCTGAACGCAAGACTCTTTTCCTTAATTAACATGACGTTAGCGCCCGCTTCCTCGATTCTGCTTGAAGCGCTGACCGGTGGCCGGTACAGATCGAACAAACGGAACTGCCGCAAGCATGTCAGCCGCGGGTCAGCCTGCGCCAGTTCACCCACCACGTCGTAGATGCCCTGAAGCAGCACCGATTCATCGAACCAGAGCGCAACATCACGTTGGATCTCGGGGAAGCGGGGCACGGCCGTCGCCACAGGCAATGCAACCGGCAGCAGCCGCTCGGCGTCGATCTCGAACAGAACCGGCGACCGCGGCAACTCGTATTTCTGCCGCCAGCGCGGGTGCAACTCGCCGATCCATCCGACCGGCTCGCCGGCCAGCATCACCCGCGCGCTGCGGCCAGGATGCAGTGCCGGATGGAGCCCGGACTCGAAGCGGAGCGAGTTTCCCGGCAGCAGGCCTTCGAGGTCACCCTTGACATCGAAAAAGTCGGCCTCTCGACTGGCTTTCCCCCACTGCTCGTCGTCGGCCGTCCCGTACGCAAGGGCGGCGAGCCTCACTGGCTGGTGAATGCCACGTACGCTGAGCGGCCCTTCCGCCGTCGAGCCGTCGCGCAGGAACACGCGGCCGAGTTCAAAGATGCGGACCCTGTTGGCCTTCCGGTTGAGGTTGTACTTGAGCGCGGCGACGAGACCTCCGATCAGGCTCGTGCGCATGACACCGAACTGGCTGGCAATCGGATTGAGCACGCGGATCGGTTCGTCGGCACCGCTGAAATCCTTCTCCCACTGCGCCTCGACGAACGAGTAGTTGACCAGTTCCTGATATCCGGCGGCGACGAGGTGCTGGCGCAGGCCGTGCTGCGTTCGGCGAGCCTCGGGCCGGCTGTGCATCACTATCGGCGCGTTCGGCGGCTGCGCCGGGATCCGCTCGAAGCCCCACAGGCGCGCGACCTCCTCGATCAGGTCCTCTTCGATGACCAGGTCGAAGCGATACGGCGGCGGCGTCACCACGACCCGGTCCGACTGCCGATCGAACGCCAGGCCGAGCCGCCGCAGCACGTCGGCGATCTCGTCGTCGGTGACCGCCACACCGAGCACCTTGCGGCAGCGCTCGGTTCGCATCGTCACCGGATGCCGCTCGGGCAGTGCCACGATCTGGTCGTCGACCGGGCCCATCCGGGTCGTCGGCGTGCCACAGATGTCGAGCAGCAACCGTGTGATGTACTCGATGTGCTCGACCGTCGTCGAATAGTCGACACCGCGCTCGAACCGGTGCGCCGCGTCGGTGCTGAAATTGAATCGGCGGGCGCGGCCCTGGATCGCCTCCGGCCACCAGAACGCCGCCTCGACGTAGACGTCGGTCGTTTCCAGCGTCACTGCAGTTGCTTCGCCACCCATCACGCCGGCCAGCGCCTCGACGCCGCGGTCATCGGCAATCACGCCGACCCAGTCGTCGACGGTCACGGTTTGCCCGTTGAGCAGCTCGACCATCTCGCCGGCGCGGCCCCAGCGGACCTGAAGCTGCCCTTGCACCTTGGCGAGGTCGAACACGTGCGATGGCCTGCCGAGTTCGAGCATCACGTAGTTGGAGATGTCCACCAGCGCCGATATCGAGCGCTGACCGCTGCGCTCCAGCCGCTGTTTCATCCACGGCGGTGTCGGAGCTTTCGCGTCCAGGCCACGGATCACGCGGCCCGAGAAGCGTCCGCAAAGATCCGGCGCCAGTACGCGAACTGCAAGGCGATCGTCGATCGTGGCAGTCACTGAAGCAAACGACGGCGCACGCAGCGGCACCCCGGTGATTGCCGCCAGTTCCCGCGCCACGCCGACCACGCTCAGGCAGTCGCCACGATTCGGCGTCAACTTGATCGTGATCTTCCGCTCGTCGAGCAGCAAATACCGGCGAAGGTCGCGGCCCACCGGCGCATCGGCGGGCAGGATCAGCAGTCCTTCATGGTCCTCGGACAGGCCGAGTTCGCGCGCTGAGCAGAGCATGCCCTGCGAGACGACACCGCGCATCTTCGCTTCCCTGATCGCAAAGCCGCCGGGCAGTTGAGCGCCCGCAAGGGCGCAGGGAACACGAATGCCGGTGCTGACGTTCGGCGCGCCGCAGACGATCGTCAGTTCGGTGCCGGTGCCGACATCGACCCGGCATACGGTGAGTTTGTCGGCATCCGGATGTCGCGCGACGGAAAGGACCTTCGCGACGACCACGTGGGAGAACGGAGGCGCCACCGGAACGCTCTCGTCGACTTCGAGTCCGGCCATCGTCAGCGCATCGGCCAGCGCGTCGGAGTCGAGCGCCGGGTCCGCGTAGGCGCGCAGCCACGATTCGGGGAATTGCATCGTCGCTCGCTCCGCCGAGGATCAGTTGAACTGCGCCAGAAAGCGCAGGTCGCCCTCGAAGAAAAGGCGCAGGTCGTCGACGCCGTAGCGCAGCATCGTCAGCCGCTCGAGACCGGAGCCGAACGCGAAGCCGATATGGCGCTCGGGATCGAGGCCGAAATTGCGCACGACGCCCGGGTGTACCTGTCCGGCGCCGGAGATCTCCAGCCACCTTCCTTGCAGCGCGCCGCTGGTGAACATCATGTCGATCTCGGCCGACGGCTCGGTGAAGGGAAAAAAGGAAGGACGGAAGCGCACCTGCAGGTCGTCCGTCTCGAAGAAGCGGCGCATAAAGTCCGTGTAGACCGCTTTCAGGTCAGCGAAGCTGATGTGCTCGTCGATCCAAAGCCCTTCGACCTGGTGGAACATCGGCGAGTGCGTGGCATCGGAGTCGACCCGATAGGTTCGGCCGAGTGCGATGACCTTGATCGGCGGCCTGTGCATGCGCGCATAGCGCACCTGCATCGGACTGGTATGCGTACGCAGCAGCAGTGGCTTTCCGTGCTCGTCGCTGGCGTCGACGTAGAAAGTGTCCTGCATTGATCGCGCCGGATGGTTCTCGGGATTGTTCAGCGCGGTGAAGTTGTACCAGTCGTTTTCGATCTCGGGTCCGTCGGCCAGGTCGAAACCGATCGAGCCGAAGATCTCCTCGACGCGCTGCCAGGTGCGGATCACCGGATGAATACCCCCCGAACTGCGTCGGCGACCGGGCAGCGTGACATCGATCGCTTCCTGGGCCAGGCGCGCGTTGAGGTCCGCTTCGGCCAGTTCAGCGCGGCGCTGTTCGAGCAGGTGCTCGATGCGCTCCTTGGCGGCGTTGATGCGCGCGCCCTGGCTGCGCTTCTCCTCGGCTGACAGCTTGGCCAGGCCTTTGAGCAGTTCAGTCAGGCGGCCGCCCTTGCCGAGGAAGCGGGCCTTCTCGTTTTCCAGCGCAGCAGGTTGCGTGGCCGCGGCGAAGGCAGCCTGCGCGGCGCGGATCAGTTCTTCAGGGTCGGTCATGGCGCAGAAAGAAACGGGGCCCGGCGGCTAGGCCAGGCCCCATCTTGATCAAAAGGTTCCGGTGCGAAGTTCGATTACCGCACCGGAAGCGGATCAGGTGGACAGACTGGTCTTGACCTGGTCGACGACTGCCGCGAAGCCAGGCTTGTCGAGCACCGCCATGTCGGCCAGCACCTTGCGGTCGATCTCGATAGCCGCCTTCTTCAGCCCTGCCATGAAGGCCGAGTAGGTCAGTCCCTGTTCGCGCACAGCCGCATTGATGCGGGCGATCCACAGCGCCCGGAAAACACGCTTGCGCGCGCGCCGATCGCGGTACGCGTACTGCCCCGCCTTCATCACCGCCTGTTTGGCAACGCGGTAGACGTTCTTGCGCCGCTGCGTGAACCCCTTGGCCTTGGCAAGGACCTTCTTGTGCCGCGCACGCGCGGTCACACCACGTTTTACTCGAGGCATCTTGGCTCCTCTTAGGCGTAAGGCAGCATGCGCTTGACGGCAGCCACGTCGGAATCGTGCATCTGCACCGTGCCACGTAGATGGCGCTTGTTCTTGGTGGTGCGCTTGGTCAGGATGTGACGTTTCGTCGCCTGACCTCGCTTGATCGATCCGCTGGCGCGAACGACGAATCGCTTCGCCGCGGCCTTCTTGGTCTTCATCTTGGGCATTTTGCCCTCCTCTAATTTGATGAGCGCAGGCGCCCCGGAGGGACTTTTGTGGCCCGCGTTCACTTGTTGGCGCCGCCGGTGGGAGACCAATCCCGCCGGCAGCGGCGAAAAACCTACTTTTTCTTCTTCGGCGCCAGCACCATCACCATCTGCCGGCCCTCGAGCCTGGGCCACGATTCGACCTGCGCAATCTCCTCGGTCTCGCCCTTGATCCGCTCCAGCAGGCGCACACCGAACTCCTGGTGCGCCATCTCACGGCCGCGGAACCGCAGCGTCACCTTTGCCTTGTCGCCCTCGGCCAGGAACTCCTTCAGCTTGCGCATCTTGGTCAGGTAATCGTTCTCGTCGGTCTGCGGACGGAACTTGACCTCCTTGACCTGGATGACCTTCTGCTTCAGCCGCGCCTCGTGCGCCTTCTTCTGCTCCTGGTACTTGAACTTGCCGTAATCCATCAAGCGACAGACTGGCGGCACGGCGGTGGGAGAAATCTCCACAAGATCGACTTCGTTCTCGTCCGACAGCCGGAAGGCGTCGGCGAGCGTGACGATGCCGAGTTGCTCCCCTTCGACGCCGATCAGGCGTACTTCGGGCACCGAGATCTCGCGGTTGATGCGGTGCGTTTGTTCCTGTGCGATGGTTCCTGACTCCGAAAAAGACGATCTCAGGCTGTCGGACCGACCTGGCGCCGCTGTTCGACGTCCGCAGCGAGCCGCGCCGCGAACGCCTCCAGCGTCATCACGCCGAGATCGCCGCCGCCGCGGGCTCTGACAGCCACCCGTTTGACTCCATCGGCTGCCGGCTTCTCCTTTTCCCCGACCACGAGGATGTAGGGCAGCTTCTGCAGCGCGAGGGCGCGGATTTTATAGGTGATCTTTTCATTGCGCAAATCCGCCTCGGCCCTAAAGCCTTGTTTTTTCAGCGTTTGCGCAACGTCCTCAGCGTAGCGGGCCTGCCCCTCCGAGATATTGGCGATACCGACCTGCACTGGCGCCAGCCATGGCGGCATCGCGCCCGCGTAGTTCTCGACCAGCATGCCGATGAAGCGCTCCATCGACCCGATGATTGCCCGGTGCAGCATGACCGGCACCTGGCGCGTGTTGTCCTCGGCCACGTATTCGGCACCGAGGCGGGCCGGCATCTGGAAGTCGACCTGCATCGTGCCGCATTGCCATTCGCGTCCGATTGCATCCTTCAGCGTGTACTCGATCTTCGGGCCGTAGAACGCGCCTTCCCCCGGAGAGACCGTGAACTCGACCCCCGAGCGGCGCAGCGATTCCATCAGCGCCTCCTCGGCCTTGTCCCAGGACTCATCCGAGCCGATACGCTGTGCCGGCCTCGTCGACACCTTGTACAGAATGTGCTCGAAGCCGAAATCGCGGTAGACCTTCTGCAGCAGGGCCGTGTAGGCGACGCACTCGTCGAGAATCTGCGCCTCCGTGCAGAAGATGTGGCCGTCGTCCTGCGTGAAGCCGCGCACGCGCATCATCCCGTGCAGCGAGCCCGATGGCTCGTTGCGGTGGCAGGCGCCGAACTCGCCATAGCGCAGCGGTAGTTCGCGGTAGCTGTGCAGGTTCGCGTTGTAGATCTGGATGTGCCCCGGGCAGTTCATCGGCTTCAGTGCGTAGTGCCTGCTCTCCGACTCGGTCGTGAACATGTTCTCGCGGTACTTGTCCCAGTGCCCCGAGCGCTCCCACAGGGTGCGGTCGAGGATCTGCGGCGCCTTGACCTCCTGGTAGCCGTTGTCCTGGTAGACGCGACGCATGTACTGCTCGACCTGCTGCCAGAGGGCCCAGCCTCGCGGGTGCCAGAAGATGAGTCCCGGCGCCTCGTCCTGGAA
>JAHEDN010000289.1 GCA_024641225.1 Burkholderiales bacterium
GAACGAAGTGCCCGAGCCGTCCGCACGGCGCACCACCGAGATCTGCGCATCCGGCAGCTTCACGCCCGGGTTCAGCTTGGCAATCGCCTCGTTGTTCCACTTGGTAATCTTGCCCAGGTAGATATCACCCAGGACCGCTCCGGAAAGCTTCATCTCACCACTTTTCATCCCCGCGATGTTGACCACGGGTACCACGCCGCCGATCACGGTCGGGAACTGGACCATGCCATCCTTGGCAAGCTCTTCATCCTTGAGCGGCATGTCCGATGCACCGAAGTCGACAGTCTTGCCGCGGATCTGCCGAAGACCCGCGCCCGAGCCCACCGACTGATAGTTGATCTTGTTGCCCGTGGCCTTGTTGTAATCGGCCGCCCAGCGTGCATAAAGCGGCGCCGGGAATGACGCGCCCGCGCCGGTCACGTTCTGCGCCTGAACGGCAGTCAGCATTCCTCCCATTGCAAGAGCAACGGTTGCCACCCTGAGAATCATCTTCATTGACACCTCCACATTGATTCCGCATCGACCGGCGCGTCCTCCGGTTCGATCGGAGCTATACCGAGACGGGGGGAGCGTAGGACGCTTTCGTGACATCAAAGTGACAGGTCATGCGGTTTGAAAACTTCAATAACAACAGATTCTTACGCCGCTTGGCGGGCCTATCTCCGCACCACCGGACGCCTCTGTCAGGGAGAGACAAGGTGGGCTTTGATGTATCGACTCCGGCGGGGCGGCAGCGCCAGCGAGACTCTGCGCGGCATGCATGGCCTCGTTTAGCAGCGCGATCGGTTCGAAGCGAACCGCAATGGCGCGCATTACGGAAAGGGTAAGTTCTTCATCAACCCTCGAAGGCAGCGCAAATAGAGTCGGCAATTCACGCGTCGCCAACAAGCAGGACGCTGCGCTCTTCCACCGGGCAGCCTCTGCCGTGCATATTCCGCAGATCACTGATCCGTCGGTCTGATATCGGGAGAACGCGCCAGTCGATGCGATCCGAACGCTGCGATGACATGTCACGCCAACGCACTACTGGTGCCGCTCAACTCGGGCTGCTAGCCTTCGCAAGGCTCGGCGTGCGGGCCGATGCACGCTACCGTATCCGTAAGGCACTGTTCCAATGAACGCCATCAAAGCAATCCGCAAGCATCTCGAAAAGAATCCCGACGCGCCTTCATCGAAAGCGCTCGCCCGCCTTGTTGCCGCGCTGGCCGAGGAGAGGTCATACCCGCTCGCCGAGCTGTACGCGATGGACTACGACGCGTTCGAAATGGCGCTCGACCTCCTGCGGGACTGGCGGCTCGACCGTTATTACGCCGCGCGGATGAAGTTGTTCGACTTCGCCTTGAGCGCCGTCATCCCCGAAAAGAACGCGACTGACAGAATGGCCGCGGCCGCCAGGCCGCCGCAGGCAACTTCGAGCGACGGCACCTGAACTCGGCCGCGGCGCGAGTGTTCAGTGCGTCGTGATCGACTTCCTGCGGCGCGGCGCCGAAGCGCGAGCGCGCTTGGTCCTGCGCACCGGCGAGCCGGCCCTGCGGGCCGTTGCGACGGGCGCCGCCGCAATCGTCGCTGTGGTAACCGCAGCAGGGCCGCCCGCAAAGGCTGCGTCCTCGATGTCGTGCCGCGCAGACTCGGTCGCCTCGGCCCACTGGTCGGCAAGGTCCTCGCGCGCTTCGGCGACGGCTACGCGCGTCTGTTCCCAACCTTGCGCGGCAGCAGCGAGCACGCGACGCAGGACCTGCGGATCGCGGCCAAGCAGATAACCGGCCGCGAAGCCCACGGCGGCAGTTCCGGCCAGCGCTAGAAGAACGGGCGGGCGCGCAAGGTCTTTCAGTTCGATCATGGTCTACTCCCAAAAGTCTTTTCTTCGATTCGCCTGCGCGTCCGAGCCGCAGGTTGTAACCGGGCCGGCGCAGGCGGTGCGCTCGCGCGCGCCAGTCGCGCGCTCTGCTGCAAGAGCAGCAGAGCGAATCCGTGGCGCAGCGCGCTGATCGCCAGAGGTGATGCGACCTGCATCGCCGCCAACACCATCAGCACCGAGTTCGCGGTCACCGATCCGCCGAACTGCCAGCGCAGCGCGCGGCGCAGCCGCCTTGCCTCGGCGCGCGCCGACAGCAGCGCGGCTAGCGGATCGCCGAGCAGAACGCCATGCGCTCCCGCTTCCGCGTCGATCGGGCACAGGCTGAGTCCGCCCGGCGGCAGGATGTCGCGTAGCCCCGTGTGCACCAGCGCTACGCGCTCGCCGCGGTCGACCGCGTCGTCGAGCCAGCGCTCCTGCGCCGTGCGGTCGCTGCTGACCACGGCATCCGCGCCGAGCCCGGCGAGCGCCTTTGCTGGTGTTGCCGCCGGATCCTCGGTGAATACAGCAATGCGTCTTGCTCCAAGCGCGCGGAGCGCGTCGAACTCCTTCTTCACATTCGGCCGCAATCGGCAGCCGAGATGAACGGTGGCCAGCAGACGCCCGTCCTGCACGATTCCCAGGCGCCGCACGAGGCTGCGACGGTCCGGCTCGGTCAGCTCGATTCCCCAGGTGCGGGCGAGCAGCTGCGCGCCGCCGATGTGAAGTACACGCTGAGCGTCGCCTTCGTCCTGCATCGGCAGCACCGCACCGTGTTCGCGCCAGGCCACGACACGCTCGTCGGGAAATCCGCCCAGTGCGTCGATTTCGCCCGCAGCGCCCATCAGCTGGAGCAACCACCGCGCGGCGACGGTGACGTCGATGTAAGCCTTGTCGGCGATGACGCGCTCGATGTGCCAGGTCGAATCGCCGAGCACGCCGACGTCTTCGAAGGCGAAGGTCGTAGCTGCCGCGAGCCTCTCGATCGCGTCGAGCCCGCTCATCAGCGCCCCGTGCCGCGCCGAGGCATACAGCGACGCCGCGCGCGCCACCGGATGCGCCAGCTGCAGGCCGTACTGCGGATCGGCCTGCAGCATCGATGCGGTGCGCGCCGTGTCGCCGGTCAACGCCAGTACCAGGCCACCGGCACTGATCGGCAGCGCCACCAGACGCTGCAGGTCGGGGGTCAGCGGACCGGCCGTTTCGCGCGAACGCAGCGCGTGGCGCATGTGCGCTCGCAGCCGCGCCGCGCGTGAGGCCGCCGCCGGCCGCTCGACGCGGAGCGTCAACGAGCCGCGCGCCAGCCGCTCGCCGGAACCGATGCGGTGTCCGGCGCGTACGGGGAGTTCACGATCCGACGCCAGCCAGTCGGCCATTGCACCCTCGCCTTCGGTCACCACACCGTCAGCCGGCACGACATCGCCCGAGCGCAGTCGCAGGCGGTCGCCGGGCTGCAGCAATGCTGGCTCGAGCGCCAGCGTTCTGCCTCCCTTTCGCGCGCCGCGCCGAACACGGTAGGTGGCCGCCTCGGGCGGCGTGAGTTGCGCGAGCAGGCGATCGGTATCTTCGACGAGCGAATCACGCCAGCGCTCGGCCGCGGCACCGACCAGCAGCGAAGTCGTCGCCGTCAGAGGGTGACCAGTCAGCGCGGTGGAGGCGAGCGCAATACCGTCGAGCACGGCACCCGCCGGCTCGGCGCCCGTGCGCAACGCACCGATCGTGTTCGCGCCGACGAGTGCCACCGCGGCGGCCGGCCGCCACGGATTGGGCAGCAGCGGCACGAGCGCACCGGCCAGCATTGCCGTCTCCAGCGGCAGCCCCGACGCGCTCGCGGGTCGTCTGCGGTCCTGTGCGGCAACGGCAACCGACTGTCGTCGGGCGCGAGCAAGCACCTCGCGACGCGTTGCGGCGCGGCCGTCGTAGGTGACCACCAGCGAACGCGCCGCACGAGCCACACGCAGCGCGGTGACGCCCGGCAGTGCTTCCAGCGCATCGTGCAGCGCCACCAGATCCACTTCCGCAGGGAGCCTCAGCCGCAACCGGTTCGCTGTTTCGTGAGCAATCGTCGCCGTACTCATTTCGCCTCGCTTTCGGCCGCGCCGCGCAAACGTTTCAGCGCTTCGCGCGCCAGCACGGGCGCAGCGGCCGCGGTCAGTATCACGCCGGCATCTGCCAGCCCGATCGGTGTCGTGCGCAGCAGCGCGCGCAGCGGAGGAAACAGCACCGTGCCGGCTTGCGCTGCCAGCGAGATGACGACCGTCCGCGCCAGCCAGGGGTTGCTGCGCAGCCGACTGTTGCCCACGACGGTCAGCGGTGAATCAGAGCGCGCCGACAGCGCGTAGAGCAACTGTCCGCTGGTCATTGTCATGAAAGCCAGCGTACGCGCGCGGGGGCCGGGTCCGTAGCGGGCGATGCCGTACAGGTAGGCGGCCAGCGTCGCGGCGGTGATCATGCCGCCGTCAACGGCAACGCGCTGCCAGTCGCTACGCTGCAGGAAGCCTTCGGCACGCGGGAACGGCTTCCGCTCGAGGATGTCGGGCTCGGGCGGCTCGAGCCCGAGCGCGATCGCCGGCGAGACGTCGGTAATGATGTTGGTC
>JAHEDN010000290.1:0-3056 GCA_024641225.1 Burkholderiales bacterium
GCGGCGGCGATCGTGCACGGGCAGCCGCTGCCGGACGACCCCACGTGGCTCGTCCGCGTGCCGGTGCAGGCACAGTGGATCTACGCGCCGATCGCCCTCGGCTTCAGAGCGGCGCTGGCCGAGGCGATCGGCCGCTTCCGGCCCGACGTCCTGCACCTTCATATGCCCAACAATTCCGTGTTCTGGGCACTCACGCTGCCGGCAGCGGGCAGGCTGCCGTGGGTCGTGCACTGGCATTCGGACGTCCTGGTCGCGCAGTCGCGAGCCGCGTTGCGCATCGCCTACCGCCTCTATCGTCCTTTCGAGCAGGCGGTGCTCGAGCGCGCCGAGCGGGTCATCGCGACCTCGCCGCCCTATCTGCGGGCGAGCGAAGCCCTTCGGCCATGGCGCGACAAATGTGCGGTCGTTCCGCTCGGCCTGCGCGTCGACACAGAGTCGGCCAACGAAAGAACCGCGCCTGCGATGCGCGCCGCGTCGTCGCAGCCGCTGCGACTGCTCGCGATCGGCCGGCTCGCCCACTACAAGGGCTTCGACACGCTGATCCGCGCCGTGGCGCCGATGGCCGATGTCGAACTGCAGATCGTCGGCGACGGCGAGATGCGCAGTGAACTCGGGGCGCTGATACGGAGCCTCACGTCGGCTGGTGCGGCGCCTTCGGTGCGCCTGCTCGGCAGCGTCGACGACGACGCAAAGGAGCGTCTGCTGCAGCAGTGCGACGTCGTGTGCGTTCCGTCCTGCGAGCGCACCGAGGCCTTCGGCGTCGTCGTGCTCGAGGCGATGAAGCACGCGCGACCCTGCATCGCCTCCGACCTGCCGGGTTCCGGCATGCCGTGGCTGGTGACCGAAGCCGGTGCGGGCCTGCTTGCGCCGGTGAACGACGCCGATGGCTGGCGACAGGCCATCGCGCGCCTGCGTGACGATCCGGCGCTGCGGCAGCGCCTCGGCGATGCCGGCCACGCGGCGTTCGTCGAGCGCTTCTCGATCGATGCGTGTGCGCGGCGTATCGCCGCCGTGTACGCGCTGTGCTTCCAGCCCGACGAACGCAGGGCCGCGCCGAAGAGAGAACTGATCGTGATTCCAGCCCGCGACGAAGCGCCGACCATCGGTGCGGTGGTCAGGCAACTGCAGGCGAGCGGATGGCGCGACGTGCTGGTGGTCGACGATCACAGCAGCGATGGCACCGGCGAGGTTGCGCGCGAGGCCGGCGCCATCGTCATGCGGCCCGTGCTGCCGGTCGGGGCGTGGGGCGCCACGCAGGCCGGCATCCGCCTGGCGATCGCGCGCGGCTTCGGCGCAGTGATCACGATGGACGCCGACGGCCAGCACGAGGTCGCCGAGATCCCGGCGCTGCTGGCGCGGCGGCACGATGCCGACATCGTCATCGGCGCGCATCCCGAGCGTGCCAGCCGGCTGCGCCACGTCGCCTGGTGGTGGTTCAGGCGGCTGACCGGTTTCGAGTTTCGCGACCTCACTTCGGGCTTCCGCCTCTACAGCCGGCCCGCGATGGAATTGATGGCCTCGCGCGAGGCGAGCCTGCTCGACTACCAGGACCTCGGCGCCCTGCTGCTGATGAGCCGCGCCGGGCTGCGCATCGCCGAAGTACCGGTGTCGATGTCGCCGCGGGCGGTCGGGCAGTCGCGACTGTTCCGCTCATGGTTCAGCGTCGCGCGCTACATGGCGGTCACCACGCTGCTGTGCCTGTCGCGCTGGGACGTGCCGTCCCGGCGGGCGGTGCGCTGAACTCGTGCGCAGGCCGGGCCGCCGGATTGCCGGCGCCATCGTGCTCGCGACCTTTCTTGTTGCGACGGTCGTCGCCCACGCCGGGCCGCGCCGCGACGAACGCCCTTGCCGCTGGCTTGCAGACGCCGGTGTCGACCACGAGATCGCACCCGACCCCGGCCTGCTCGACGCCTCGCCGACGCGACACCGCCAGCTGCGCCTGTTCCGCGACGTCATGCGGCAGCCGCTCACCGCGCCGTGCGTTGCCAGCGGCCTGCTCGACGACGCGCGCCGTCGATTCGAATCACCGCATGAACTGCTGCGCTGGGCCGCAACGCTCGGCGGCATCGAAGGCGGGCCGCAATCGGCCGATCGCGACAGGACCGGCGGAATCTTCGAACGCGCGGCCGACCCCCTCGCCGCAGCGCTCGACTGGATGAAGCCGCTGGCTGACGCCGCCGGCGGCACGTGGCCGCCGACGTTGCCCGAACGAACGCCGCCTGCGGAGCCGCTGCGCATGGCGATTGCGCGAACGCTGGCGGCGATGGGAGCCGCGCATCGCCTGCTCGAACGTGCGCTCGCGCGACTGCCGTCCGGCCTGACACCGGCTGCGCTGCGCGACCAGCTGCTGCAAACCGGCGACGTTTCATCGCCACCCGAGGCACTGGACCTGCGCGCGCTGCTGCCGCTGCTCGACCGCGAGGCACTGCTCGCCGGCATGCTCGAACTGGTCGCAGCGACGGAACGACTGCAGCACTTCGTCGCCACGACGCCGGAGCTGCCGAAGGTCGACTGGCATGTCGAGACGCCGATCGGCACCATCGTCGTCGACACCACCGGCAGCGACAGCACGCGCCGGCTGGCGGCGCCGCTGCTGGTGCTCGATGCCGGCGGAAACGACACCTACGAGTTCGTCGCCGCGCCCCCCGCGCGGCGCATCTCGGTCGTGCTCGACCACGGCGGAGCCGATCGCTACCTGGCCCGCGTCGACGGCGCCGATCCGTCGGCGGCGACGCTCGGCTACGGCCTGCTGTGGGACAGCGACGGCGACGATCAGCACCGGGGCACGCACTTCGCGCAAGCCGCCGCGCTGTTCGGCGCAGCGCTGCTGGTCGACAGTGCGGGCAGTAACCAATTCGTCGCCGCCGGCCACGCGCAGGGCTATGCGCTCGGCGGCGTCGGGCTCCTCGCTGGCAGCCCGGGCAACGACGCATTCCTCGCTCAGACGCACGCACAGGCCAGCGCGGGCCCGGAAGGCGTGGCCGTGCTCGTCGACCCCGCCGGCGACGACCGCTACACGCTCGACAACGAGCCGCTGCTGCGACCGTCGCCGCAAC
>JAHEDN010000290.1:3066-4426 GCA_024641225.1 Burkholderiales bacterium
GCAACTGCCGACGCGCAACACCTCGATGGGCCAGGGCGCCGGCCGCGGCTTGCGCCCCATCGCTGCGGCCGGACTATCGGCCACCGGCGGCATCGGCGCGCTGATCGATCTCGACGGCAACGACCACTACACCGCGCAGGTGTTCGCGCAGGGCGCCGGATATTACGAAGGACTGGGCATGCTGATCGACGGCGGCGGCACCGACCGTTTCGACGCGGCCTGGTACGCGATGGGCGCCGCCGCGCATCAGGCCGCCGGCGTTCTGCTCAAGCGCGGCGGCGGCGACGATCGCTACCGCGCCACGCACTCGACTTCGCTCGGCGCGGCGCACGACCTGTCCGCCGCCGTGTTCCTCGACGAAGGCGGCGACGACGACTACGCGCTGGGCGAACTCGGCTTCGGCGCCTCGCACGACAATGGCGTGGCGGCGTTCGTCGATCTCGGCGGGCGCGACCGCTACGAAGTCGGTGCCGCCGCGTGCCGCGCCTTCGGCGTCGTTGAGCGCAGCGCGCCGGACCTGCCCGGAGCCGGCGATGCGGCCGGCATGTTCATCGACGACGACAACGCGGGCGACCGGTTTCCGGCGACATGCCCGCTCGTGCGAGGTCGCCGCGTCACGTCGGCCGCCCGATGAGCCTCCACTCCGATCACACCGTAACTTCGGCAGCCGGCGCTGCATGGCACTGGGGGCTCGCCACCGCCACCTGTTTCGTCGCCGCTTGCCTGATGCACCTGCAGTTCTCGCTGTGGCTCATCCGGCCGCAGGAGACGCCATGGGGCCTTCATGCGCCCGCCGATCTGGTGCCGATCGCCGCCGCGCTCGGCGCGCTGTCGCTGGCCGTCGTGGTCGTCCGCCAGATTCGGCGCAGCGCGCGGCCGCGTGCGTTCGGTGCGGCGTGGGTGCTGTGGGCGCTGACCGTCGTGGCGATCGACCGGTTCCTCACCTATTCGGCGAACGAATACTTCCACTACCCGCAGTACGCGCTGCTGGCGTGGCTGATCGCGCGCACGCTCGATCCGCAGCGCAGGCGATGGATTCCCGGCCGCGTGCTGTTCTGGACCACGCTGCTTGGTGCAGCCGACGAAGCGCTGCAGTACCTGTGGATCACGGCGAGCTACAGCCACTACTTCGACTTCAACGATGTGATCGTCAATCTCGTTGCAGGAGTCGCGGGCGTGCTCGTCTACTACGGTGCGGCGGCAAGGCGGGCCGCGGCCAGCGCACGCCCCCGGCTGCCGTGGGTCGAGACGACCGTCGCAGTGATCTTGGCCCTCGTCGTTTCCGCTGCCCTCGCGTCGGGTCGGCTGCAGCTTTCGCCGGCGGGCGCCCTGCCCCCGGGCGGGACAGCCCGGGACGCGC
>JAHEDN010000015.1 GCA_024641225.1 Burkholderiales bacterium
GCGGCACAGCTCCTTGCGCGCGTCGTAGAGCCGGCGACCGATGCGCATCGACCGGTAGGCCGGGTCGACGAACACATCCGCGCCGTACAGCACGTCGCCTTCCGGGTCGTGCGTGGTGAAAAGGCCGTCGCCGGTCATCTCGGCGTAGGTGTGCTGCGCCCCGAAGCGGCGATAGTCGATGATCAGCGAGAAGGCAACGCCGACGATCCTGCCCCGGTCGGTAATGGCGATCTGGCCCTCGGGGAACCTGGAGAGAATCGATCGGTAGCGCTCCTCGGGCACGGCGCCGCCGAACTCGCCTTCGATGCCGGTGAAGATCCGGTCCATCAGGTCCGCGACCTGCGGATAGTCGCCTGGTCGCAGGTTGCGCAGGCGCAGCCTGGACCGGCGTGCGGCAGTCGTCGCGTGCGGCGCTTCGGAGCTATCTTGCTGTTCGGCCATGTCCGTGTCGGGGTCTGATTGAGCAGGGTCCGGTCAGTGTAGACAACGCCCGTTGCCGCCCCAACGCTCGCCCGTTACAGCCTCTGCCGCGGCGGGCTACCCCGAACGCATGCGAAGACGCTGCTCAACCGCTGCTGCGCCGGTAAAGGCGAATGACTTCGTCAGGCAGTCCCGGTCGGTGCCCGCTCCATATCTCGGTCCAGCGGCCCGACGGCAGTCCGTCGTCGAGCAGCGAGCCGGCGACATCACGGTGCAGGGCGAATGCGCAGTCGGCATCGCCACCGGCGGCGAAGCGGATCCCGCCGTGAAAGGCGAACACGGCGCGATGCGAAGGACGCAGATGGTGGGCCAGCACGCAGTCGTCGGCGTTGCCGGACGCTGCGATCTGCGCCACCGCTTCCCTGGCCAGTGCTGCGAACGAGCGGCGGTGATCGACTGCTTCGAGAAAGAGCGCAGAAAAGGCCACCCACAACGTCACCAGTCCGGTGGCGGCGAGCGCAGGACCTCGCCACAGCGCGCCGGACGGCTGGCGTACGCGCCAGGCGACGAGTACGAACCAGAAGGCCGACGCGGCCGCCGCAACGGCCACGCGGGCCCAGTCCAGCGGTGGGATGTAGCCCGCGGTCAGTCGCACGACGGACGAATGCATCTTCGGCGGTACGCCGGCGTGCATCGCGATGAAGTACGCCCAGAGGGCCACGGTGAAGAGACAGAACGCCGTGATCGCGAACCAGTCGATCGAGGTTTCCGCGGCACGGCGCGTCGCGACCGCGCCGAACGCGGCCAGCAGCACGAGCGGCGGCACGATATACACGAGGTCCGCCACGCTCGGCGAACGGGTGGTCAGCAGGCTGAGCGCTTGCATGACCAGCAGCAACGCTCCCAGCGCCACGTGCGGGCGCCGCGCGCCATGGCGCCACGCGTACAGCGCCCAGGCGGCCAATGGCCAGAGCGGCCAGGTGTGCCAGGGCAGCGTGCGCAGCAGCCACATCAGGCTTTCCGTGTTCGGCCAGTCGAATTGCTGCAGGCCGCTGGCCCCCCACTCGAGCAGGTAAGCGGCCCCGGCTGCCCCGCGCCAGTTCAGCACCGCAGACGCCCAGGCGCAGGCGATTGCAACCACGGCAAGCAGCAGCAGCAAGGCAGCGCGGAGTCGGACGGCTTTTCGGGCCGTGCAGGCGACGAAGACAAGCGCCGCCAGTGTCAGCCACAGCGTCGGTTGCGCGGCGCGCGTCAGCAGCAGCAGGCCGAGGGCGGCGCCGGATAGCAACGCGCCACCGTATGGCCGGTCCAGGGACAGCGCGAGGCCGTAAATCGCGACGCAGGACAGGGCGAATGCCGCCGGCTCGACCGTTGTCTCGTGCAGGGTCACGATCGGGCCGATCGTCCCGAGGACGAGCAGCACCGCCACGTCAGCCAGCATGCGCCCGTAGTCGCGCGAAGTCGCCTCCCCGCCGAAGGCGAAGGCGACCGGCTGAGCCTCATCGCGGCGCGCCAGGCGCAGGGTCGCGTACCACAGCGCGCCGGTGGCCAGGAAGAACCACAGGATCTCCGGCAGCCGTGCCGCAGCGACCTCACCGATCGCACGGCCAAGGAGCGCGATCGATCCGGCACCGACCCAGAACGCGAGCGGGCCGTCAACGGCGACCAGTTCTCCTGCCACGGCGGGCAGCAGCCAGTCGCCGGAGCGCGCCATCGTCCACATGATGCCGAAGCCGGTCGCGTCGGCCTCCTGCCACGGATCGCGGCCGAAGAGGCCGCTGACGCTGTAAGCGACGATGAGCGCCAGCAGCACGGCGCGCGGCAGCTTCGCTGCCGCGGCGGCGCTGACGCGTGCCGGGGACGGGCGCTCGTCGAAAATCATGGCTCTCTTCAGGAGCGGATGTTAGGGCGTCGGCGGGCACCGGAAGCGGGCGGTTCCGCCGTTCTCCCGGCGGGTCGTGGACGGCTCAGTGCTGAGCGCGGACACTCGACGGTTCAGCCCGGTGTTTCAGATCGACAGCGCGGAAAGCCCCGCGTCGATCGCCAGAACTTCTTCAGCCTCGAAAATGCGTGCGGCCCAGCCCTCAGCATCCGGCGCGCCGAGGCGCTCGATCCACTGCGCAAGGACGTGCTCGGCGACCGGACCGGGTTCGAAATCGAGCCGGGGCACAACTCGGGCGATGATGCCGGTCGGCACGCCTCCGGCCGCGAGCGCCGCGGCAAAGCGGCTCGCCGCGTCGCCCATGCGGAAGGCCGCGACGTTCGCAGCGACGATGCGCTCGCCTTTGGCGGCGAAAAGCTGCCTCAGGTGCTTCTCGATCAGCGCTGCAGGCACGGGCAGCAACGAAGCGGCTGCGCCGAGCATCACCATGTTGTTCGCCTTGACCGTTCCCGCCTTGCGTGCGAGTGCGCTGGCGTCGACGGCGACGAGCCTTGGCGCCGAAAACAGCACGTCGAAGAGCCTGCGCGTGTCCGGGTAGGCTGCCACGTTCTTAAGCGGCGTGACGTCGGTGACGATCCAGCCATCGGGCCGGAGCATCTTTGCGTAGCGCAGGCCTTCCATCGGCTCGACCGACAACACCATGCGGGCGGTACCGTCGGCGATGAGGTCGCTTGCAACGGGGGCGTCGGCGATGCGAACGAACGCCGACACGGCGCCGCCGCGCTGCGCCATCCCGTGCACCTCAGGCTGCTTCAGGTGAAAGCCCGCCTCGACCGCGGCGTGGTCGACCACCCAGGCGATCGACAGCACGCCCTGGCCGCCGACGCCGCAGATCACCAGGTCGTAATTCATGCCGGCGCTGCCTTCCGGCTGCGACGATGCTCCTTGATGACCTTGACGTAGGTGACACAGGCGCGGCGGGCAACAATCACAGACAGCCCGTCGCGAGCGATCTCGTCGCGGATCAGGCGCACGTTCTCCGCCTTCTTCTGCGGCGTCGGCGAGACGATGTGAATGCGGCTGCGCGGCACGCCGAGTCCCGCGACGAGGTCCACCACCTGCTCATCGGTTGCCATCGTCGGCTGGCCGCCGGTCATCGCGACGATACTGTTGTCGAGGATGAAGACTTTGATCGGAATGTCGTCGCGTGCCGCATCGAGCAGCGGAGCCATTCCGGAATGCGTGAACGTACCGTCGCCGATCACGGCGAGCGCCGGCGTCATGCCGGCGTGGGCGGCACCGATCGCCATGCCGATCGACGCGCCCATGCACAGGCACGAGTGGATGGCCTGGTGCGGCTTGAGGTAGCCGAGCGCGTAGCAGCCGATGTCACCCTGCACGCGAACGTCGTCGCCGAGGTCGGCGATCGCCTCCTTGATCGCCGCGTACGCATCGTCGTGAGGGCAGGCGTCGCACAGCCGCGGCGGCCTGCCGACCAGTACGTCTTCAAGGCCGGGAATCCGCAGCGACTCGCGGACGGGCAACCCGAAGCTTTTGCGTAAGGCATCCGGCGTCAGTTCGCCGCTGCGCGGAAGGTGTCCGGTCGTCTTGCCGTGTATCGCCGGCTCGCGCATCAGGCCCAGTGCACTGACATAGCGCTCGATGAAGGGATAGCCTTCCTCGATCACCCACACCTCGGTCGAGGCGTCGAGCAGCTGGCGGACCTTGCCCACCGGCAGCGGATAGGCGCCGATGCGCAGCAGGTGGTAGTGCTCGAGCGCCGGGCCGAGCGTCTCCTGCAGGTAGTTCCAGGCCACGCCGCTCACCAGGATGCCCGGGCATCGCCCGCCGCGCAGCGTCAGCGCATTGGCGGCGTGGCGCTCGGCGTACTCGGCCATCGCCGGCTGCTTGTCGAGCAGCTTGCCGTAGGCCCGCCGCGCGTTGGACGGGATCAGCGTGAACAGGCTCGCATCGGCAACGTAGCGTGCCTCGTTCTGCGGCCGGGGAGGCGATGACCTGACCACGGCGCGGCTGTGCGCGAGCCGCGTGACCAGGCGCAGCAGCACCGGCACGCGCAGCTGCTCGGACAGCTCGAACGCCTCGCGCGTGAATTCGTAGCATTCCTGCTGGTTCGACGGCTCGAGGCAGGGCACCTGCGCGAAGTCGGCGAAGTAGCGCGAGTCCTGCTCGTTCTGCGAACTGTGCATCGACGGATCGTCGGCGACCGCGACTACCAGCCCGCCGTGCGCGCCTGCCACCGCGACGTTCATGAACGGGTCGGCGGCGACATTCAGGCCGACGTGTTTCATCGCGACGAGCGCGCGCCTGCCCGCATACGAGACGCCGATGCCTTCCTCGAGCGCGACCTTCTCGTTGGTCGACCACAGCCCGCGGATCGGCGGATCGGCCGATTTCGCATAGCGCCGGATGGTTTCAAAGATCTCGGTCGACGGCGTACCGGGATACGCATACGCGGCACTTATCCCTGCGTCGACCGCCCCCTGTGCGACCGCCTCGTCTCCGAGCAGGATTCTTTCTGTCATCGCGTTCCTCCCGCGGCATGATAGCGGCGGGCAACGAGGCACCTTGTTGCGAGCCCGCCGGCGCGCGCCGGCGGCAGTTTGCGATGCTCCCGGCATTCGCAAACACAACTTACCGGCGAGGCGCGGTGGACCTAGACGAGATTCAGATTGGGGCGGAAGTTGCAGAAGGCGAACTCTTGTGCGGACTGGTAGGAGAAGGGTCGGGCGAGGGAACATCGGAGCTTGCGTGGGTGAGCTTTCCGGCCGCAGTGAACCTCGTCCCGCGACAACTGCTGCGGAACACCGCATGCTGCGCACTGCTCAAGACTGCCGACGGCACGCTGTGGATGCTGCGCACGGTCGGGCACGTGTGGAGCGAGGCGCGGCTGGCCAAGGCCGCGGAGCTCCTGGTCGCCAGTCGCACGCGCCGGCTCATCGATCCCTTGCTCGAGAAGCGCCTGTCGCGGGCGCTCGATGTCGCGCAGGTCACGGCCGTGCGCCCCGTACTCGACCGGGTGGAAGACGCGCACTGGGGCGTCCGCAGGCTGGCGATCGGCCTCTGGATGGAGCAGTCGTCGAAACGCGGCGGCCAGCCCGATGCCGGCCGGCTCGCCGCCGAAGTCGAGTCGGTCGAGCGCACGCTCGCTGCGCTGCTGCGCGCCGCCATCGGCCGGTTCGTCGACGGCCTCGAGGCCGAGGTGATTTCGATCGAGCCGCGCAGCCTGGCCGACACCCGCCTGTACAACTTTCTCGCCGCGGCACCCGCGCGACGCAATCGGCTGCAGCTTGCGGCAACGTTTCCCCTGCTGGTCAGAACGGCGGCAACGGACGACCGGACCAGCCTAGGCGCCGACATCAGGCGCGTGGTCGACGCCGGCGTGCCGCTGCTCAAGGCACTCTCCCGGCGCTGGGGCGTCGCACCCGCGGTGCTGCGCTGCCTGCGGCATCGAACGCCCGATCTCGTCGGGGAGCGCTGGGAGTCGAATGTCGAAGCGCTGTTAACGCTGCTCGATGCGCTGCCGGCCGAGTTTCGTCCCGGCGAGGATCCGGCCCAATGGCGGGACTTCAACGGGTTGATTGCCTTGGCGGAGGCGACCTTCGGGCCCCACCCGTGGAACTCGGCACTGGCGCTGGCATGGCTGCGCCACAGCGCGCGCCGCAGGGGCAACGAGTCATCGCTTGCTCAGACCGCAGCCGATCTGCAGCCGGCGGTGGTGGCCGAGATCGATGCACTGCACCGGGCGCTGATCGAAACGCTGGCAGCGGAATCGCTGACGCCGGCCGACGACGCGGTGAGCTGCGATGCGCTGACGATCCGCGCCCGCACGACTGCGGACCGGTACCTGTCCGGACTTGCGCCGCGGCGCCTGACCGAACTGGCAGCCCGTTATCGGCGGGTGCTGGCACAGACGCGCGCCGACGTCGCCGGAGAAAGAGGCGTGCCCGCCGGGTCTCGTTTCTGGCCGCTGCTGCCGGAGGAGTACCGCTCGCGTGACGGTTCTCGACGCGTGGTTTCGCTGACCTCGCGTCAGGCGCTGAACCGGCACGGCCGCGCGCTGGACAACTGCCTCGGCAATTCGCACCTCGCCTACTACACGACCGCTTCCCAGCGAGGCGAGGCGTTCATCGTCGGCGTGCTCGAAGCGGAGTCGGACCAGCCACTGTCCACCGCCGAACTACGCGTCGAGACCGTCGACCTCGGGCTGCGGTTCACGGTGCGGGTGGTGCAGCACAGCGCGGCGCACAACCTGCGGCCGTCGGCGCGGTGCCGGACCGCGCTCGCCGAGGTTCTTGCGTGGTTGTCGACGGAGGGGTGCCAGCAACATCTGCGGACAGGCTTGCGGGCGATCGTGGAACGCCGCTGGCACGAACAGCGCGGCCGAAGCGAAGCGGAGCGCCTGCCGATCGCGCGCGCCTTGCGCAGAACGGTCGGCGAGCAACGTTACGAGTCATTGCTGAACGCGGTGCGAGGGCCTTAGGCTGCTGCGTGGCGATCCGCGCGCATCGTGCGGGTTGATTCGACGCAGACCCTGGCGCCCGGCGTTCCGTCAAGAGATTCACGCGCCCGGTGAGCGGGATCCAGTCTGTCGCCCGGCAATGCCCGAATCCTTGCATCTGCAGGAACCTTCGGCGCCTGGTGCTGCCACACTGTAGTCAAAGGTGGATTGCGTGCTGCGGCCAGCCATGGCGCGGCTTTCGGGTTCACCGTTCGCGGAGGAGAAGAAAACATGACATTGAATCGCCTGCAGGCCATCGGCGCGCTCGGCCAGAGCGTGTGGCTCGACACCATCGACCGCCGACTGCTCGAGGACGGCAGCCTGGTGCGGATGATCGAAAACGATGGCGTCACCGGCGTCACGACCAACCCCAGCATCTTCGAGAAGGCGCTGACCTCGTCGAACGACTATGCCGCAGACATCGCGCAACTTGCTGCCGCCGGCAACGAGGCACCCGGCATCGTCGACTTGCTGATGCGGCAGGACGTCGCCCGCGCCGCCGACCTGCTGCGGCCGGTGCACGAGCGCACCCAGGGGGCGGACGGATACGTGAGCATCGAGGCCTCGCCGCGGCTGGCGCGCGATCCTGATGCCACCGTGGCCGAGGGCGAATACCTCTGGGCGGCGCTGAACCGGCCGAACGTGATGATCAAGGTGCCTGCCACGAAGGAGGGCCTGACCGCGATCCGGCGGCTGACCGCGGCAGGCGTGAACGTCAACGCCACGTTGCTGTTCAGCGTGGCGCGCTATCTCGAAGTCGCGCAGGCATACCTGCAGGGACTGAAAGAGCGGGCGATGGCCGGCAGGCCGGTCGCAACGGTGTCCTCGGTGGCGAGCTTCTTCGTCAGCCGCATCGACACGCTGATCGACCGCCGTCTCGAGGGGAGCGAGAAACCGGGCGCAGCCACACTGCGCGGCGAGGCGGCGATCGCCTGCGCCCGGCTCGCCTACCGCGAGTTCCTTCGCCAGCAGGGAGACACGGTGTGGCAGCAACTGACCGCGCTCGGCGCGCGGCCGCAGCGGCTGCTGTGGGCGTCGACGTCGACCAAGAACCCGGCCTACAGCGACATCCGCTACGTCGATCCGCTGATCGCGCCGCAGACCATCAACACGATGACGCAGGAAACGATGGCAGCCTACCGTCACCACGGCGAACCGAAGGTGCGCATCGAGGAAGGCCTCGCCGAGGCCGAGGTGCTGGTGGCGCGCCTGGCGACCTTCGGCATCGACCTCGACCAGGCCGCCGCCGAACTCGAGGAAGACGGCATTCGACGCTTCGCGGAGGCCGCGCATGCCGCGCGCGAACGGATGCGCGACCTTGTGCCACAGGCGTCGTAGGCGTTGCTGCCGACGGCGGCGCAGTAGCGCATGATCTCCTGAAGCTCGGCGCCGGGACTTCCCGGCTGACCATCGTCTCCTCAATCGAGCTTTCCCCGAAAGGGGCATCGCGATTCCTCAGACGGCCTCTGCCGTCGCTGAGAGAGCGGCCTCGTAGCCGCTCACGACGTCGAGAAGCTCGGATGTGATTGCGTCCTGACGGCGACGGCGGAACTCGGCGGTCAGCTCGTCGCCGCGCTCGTCGAGGTTCTTCTCCGCCGCCTGCATCGCGACCAGCCGCGCACCGTTCTCGCTCGCCAGCGATTCGGCGCAGGAGCGGAATATGGTGACGAAGAAGTATTGCCGCAGCAATGCCGCGAGCAGCGCGCCGCGGCCCATCGAGAACGTCGGCAGCCGCTGTGACTCCCACGGTTCGCGCTCGAGCGCGGCAAAGCGCGCGAAATCGACCGGCAACAGGCGCAGTGTGGCCGGCTCGTACCTCCCAGTGGACAGGTGGCGGTTGAAGAACAGCGACACGCGCTCGATGCCGTCGGCCTGCCAGGCGTCGATGGCCAGCAGCAGGCGCCGCACGGCGGCGGTGATGTGCGCCGTCGCGGCCGGAACCGCGTGCGTCGACTCGATTTCGAAGCCGCTCTGCTCGAGGTGCGTCGCCATGCGCGCTCCGACGGCCAGCAGCCGCGGAGCGACGCCTGCGCGACGCTCCGGTCCAAGCGCATGCGCGACATGGTCGGCGAGCTCGTCGTTGAAGCGCCCGCACATGCCGTGATCGGTGCCGAATACCACCGCGGCCAGCGGCGCAGCGCCGCGACGCCGCACCGGCGGCGGGTGCACCGGCACGTCGCGCAGCACGACATTCAGACCGAGTTCCACCGTGCGCCAGTACACGGACAGGGCGCGTACGGCCTGCTCGTGCTGGTGGATGCTCACGGCGGCCATGGCCTTCATCGTGCGCACCAGTCCGCGCAGGTCGTCGAAGGTATCGAGGTGGCGGCGCAGCTGCTCGAGCGTTTCCATCAGCCCTGGCCTTCCGCGCTGCTGCGGGCGCCTGAAACCGCGCCTCGCACCGAGCGCGCAAGTGCCTGCCAGTCGTCTTCGGTCGGATTCTCTCCGTGGTCGATGCGCCGGGCGAGCCCGGACAGGTTTTCGCGCACCGCCTCGCGCACCGCGTGCTCGGCCCAGTGGACCTCGGCGACGTCGAGCTGGTCGAACAGGCCGTGCGCTGCGGCAAAGAGCACGGCAATCTGCTCGGACGGCGTGAGCGGGTCGTGCTCGCCCTGCTTCAGTGCTTCGCGCACGCGTCGGCCACGTTCGATCTTCGCCCGAGTGTCCTCGTCGAGCCGGGTGGCGAAGCGGGCGAAGGTCTCGAGTTCCTCGAACTGCGAGTAGGCGAGCCGCAGCGGCCCGGCAACGCGGTGGTAGGCGGGCAACTGCGTCTTGCCGCCGACGCGCGATACCGAACGGCCGACGTCGACCGGCGGCAGCATGCCTTTGTGGAACAGGTCGGGCGAGAGGTAGACCTGCCCGTCGGTGATCGAGATCAGGTTGGTCGGAATGTAGGCGGCGATGTCCTGCGCCTGCGTCTCGACGATCGGCAGCGCGGTCAGCGAGCCGCCGCCGCGCTCTTCGCGCAGCCGGGTGGCGCGTTCGAGCAGTCGTGCGTGCAGGTAGAAGATGTCGCCGGGAAATGCCTCGCGCCCGGGCGGCCGGCGCAGCAGCAGCGACAGTTCGCGGTAGGCGCGCGCATGCCGCGTCAGGTCGTCGTAGACCACGAGCGTGTCGCGCCCTTGCTGCATGAAGTATTCGGCGATCGTGGTGGCGGCGTAGGGCGCGACGTACTGCAGTCCGGGCGGGTCTTCGCCGGCGGCGACGATCACGATCGTGTAGCGCAGTGCGCCGGCTTCGCGCAGCGTGTCGATCGCCCGCGCCACCGCGGTGCCGCGCTGGCCGATGGCGCAGTACACGCAGACGACGTCGCCTCTGTACTGGTTGAGGATCGTATCGATGGCCACCGTCGTCTTGCCCGACTGCCGGTCGCCGACGATCAGCTCGCGCTGGCCGCGGCCGATCGGGACCAGGGTGTCGACTACCTTGAGCCCGGTCAGCAGCGGCACGGTCACCGGAGCGCGATCCATGATCGCGGGCGCCGCGGCTTCCACGGGCCGGCGCTCGCCGGCGCGCAGCACGCCGCGGCCATCGAGAACACGTCCGTTCGGATCGATCACGCGACCGAGGAGCACCTCGCCGACCGGCGTGTCGACCAGGCGACCGGTGCCGTGCACCACGCTGCCGGCGGTCACGCGCGCCGCTTCTGACAGCAGCACGATGCCGGCCTCCTGCGGCTCGAGATTGATGGCGATGCCGGTGGCGCCGCCGGCCAGTTCGACCCGTTCCTCGGACATCAGTCCCGGCAGCCCGCGCACGCGCGCCACGCCGCCGCCGACGTGCGTGACCCGGCCGATTTCGCGCACGACCGGCACGGTCTTCGCCTCGGCCAGCGCCTCGTTCAGTGCATCGGCGGTCTGGTGCAGCAGCGTACGCAGCATCGGCTTCAGCGCCCGGTGGCGCGCGCCTCGTTGGGCGACTGGCGCTCGGGTTCGTTCTCCAGTGCCGACAGCCGATCGCGCAGCCGCTGCTCGAGCCCTTCGAGATAGTCGGCGAGGCTCCAGCCGAGGCGGTGTCCGCCACCTTCGAGCGTGATGCCGCAGGCGAGCGATTCGTCCCGCGCGTAGCGGACCGGCACGGCGCCGCCGAGCCTCTCGTGCAGCGCACGTGTGGCCTGGCTGCGCAGGCTGCCGTCAAGTGTGAACGCCGTGCAGACCGTGACTCCGCCAGCGGCTTGTGCAAGCGCAGCGCGTGCGTCGTCGTCGAGCATGTCGAGTTCGCCGAGCAGCTTGCCGAGCATCTGCTTCTCCAGTTCGGCGTCGGCCAGATCGGCGAGCGCCCTGCGGGCCACCGACTGCGCGGCGGCCGCAATCTCGCGCCGCACTTCGCCGAGAAACTCGCGCTGCTCGCGCTGCAGGTCCTTGCGCCAGCGGCCCTCGGCATGCTCGACGTCGGCGCGCGCGGCGGCCAGCAGATCCCGCCGCCGGGCTTCGCCCTGCTTTTCGGCCTCGGCGAGGACTTCCTCGCGGCGCGTTTCGATCTTCGCCATCTGCCGCTCGAAATCGTCGGCCTTGCGCTGCGCCGTGTCCTCGCGTGCCGTGGCTTCCTGAAGGCGATCGGCGATGCGCTTCTCGCGGCGGGCCATCGCCTCGAGCACCGGCCGGTAAAGGAAGTGCTGCAGCAGGAAAACCAGCAAAAGGAAGTTGACGACCTGCGCGCCGACAGTCAGCCAGTCGATCTGCATCGTCAACCTCCGGCGCGCGCCGCGAAGTAGTTCCAGAAGGGATTCGCGAACACCAGGATCATCGCCAGGACAAAGCAGTAGATCGCAGTCGACTCGATCATCGCCAGACCGACGAACAGCGTCCGTGTGATCGTGCCGGACTCGTCCGGCTGCTGGGCAATGGCGGACAAGGCCTGAGCCACCGCGCGGCCCTCGCCGAAGGCCGGGCCGATCGACCCGATGGCGATCGTGAGTCCCGCCGTGAAGATGGAAACGATGCCGATCAGCGAGAGGCTATCCATGAGTGCCGTCCTTGGTTTCGTTTGAGGGTTCCGTTGGGGAAGGCGATTGCGCAGGCTCGTCGCTGCGTGTCACAGCGGCGGCCGAAGCGACGTAGACCGTCGCCAGCACCGCGAAGATGTAGGCTTGGATCATCCCGGTCAGCAGGCCCAGCAACTGCACCAGGATCGGGAAGAAGAACGGCGCCAGCGACAGCAGGATTCCCGCCAGCACCGTGCCGCTCATGATGTTGCCGTACAGGCGCACGGCGAGCGCGACGGTGCGCGAGATCTCGCCGATCACGTTGAACGGCAGCATCAGCGGCGTCGGGCGAACGTAACGGCGCAGATAGGCGAGCGGGCCCCGGCGCACGATTCCGAACACCGGTACCGCGGCGAACACGCACACCGCCAGAGCGGTGGTCGTCGACAAAGAACCGGTCGGCGGCCGGTAGCCGGGCACGATAGCCAGCAGGTTGGAAAGGGCGATGAACAGGAACAGCGTGCCGACGAAGGGCAGGTAAGCGCCCGGTTCCTGCTTGGCGACGGCGCGGATCTGGTCGTCGATGCCGGTGACCAGCACCTCGAGCAGGTTCTGCCAGCGCGAAATCTCCGCGCCTGTCGACAGGCGCCGCGTGATCAGCCACGAGCTGCCGACCAGGATCAGCATCACCAGCCACGTGAAGGCGAGCGTGGCGTTGACCGCCAGCGGGCCGAGACGCAGCACGATCCAGTCATCGGGCGTGATGGCGATCATCCTGATTTCCGCATGGCTTCGGCGAGCTGCGTCTCGCGCCGGGCGCGGCGGACGATCGCCGTGCGCACGCCGATGAAGCCGAGCAGCGCAGCCGCCAGCCCATGGCCCTGCGCCGCCTGCGCAATCAGCGCAAAGGCCGCCACCGCCGCCACCGCGCGCACGACGAAGCTCAGCAGCACCAGCGTGCCCGGGCGGCGGCTCGCGGGCAGGCGATCGAGCGTCAGCCGCAGGCCGCGAAAGTAAAGCCAGCCGAGCAGGCCGCCCGCGGCGAAGCTGCCTGCCAGTTGCATCCAGAGCGCCAGGTCCGTCATGACCGCGCCCTGTAGGAGGCGAACCGGCGCCGCAGCGCTAGGCGCAGCAGGGTCGGCGCCAGCACGCCCGTGGCGAGAACGACCATCACGATGGCCGCATAGCCCGACGCCGGCAGTACAGCGTCCCCGGCGGCGCGCGCCTCGTGTGCGACGTACAGGGCGATCTCGGCGCGCGGAATGAGGCTGGCGCCGATTGCGGCAGCGCCGAGCGCGCTAGTAAACAGCAGCGAAGGCAGGGCGCCGCCGAGCAGCTTGCCGACGACCGCGACGACGGCGAGCACTGCCCCTGCGACAGCCCCGGCCTGCAGGCCGGCGACGTCGATGCCGAGGCCGACGCTGACGAAGAAGAACGGCATCAGCAGGGCGTGCAGCTCGTCGAAGCCGGCCTCGGCGCGGACCGCAGCCGGATCGCGGCTGAATACGAGCCCGGCAAACAGCGCCCCGATGGCGAGCGAAAAGCCGAGCGCCTCAGCGAGCGCCGCGATCATGAAGCCGACCCCGGCCACGGTGAGCATGCGCGCCGGTTTCGGCTTCAGCCGCATGGCCAGCGCCGTGATGCGCGGTTCCGCGAAGCGCGCAAACAGCATGCAGAACGCAGTGAACGCCGCAAGACGAAGTGCGATGACGCCGGCGGCGCTCAGGGCGGCGGGCCATGCCTGCGCTCCGCCCGCTCCCAGCAGGGGCACGACCGTGAACAGCACGGCCAGCAGCATCACGCCGGAGATATCGTCGAGTTCCGCGGCGTCCAGCGTCAGCCGGCCTTCGGCGGAGTCGAGATGCCCCGACTCCTGCCAGACGCCCATCGACAGGCCCACGCTGGTCGCGCTCAGCGCCACGGCGATCACCAGCGATGGAACCAGCTCCATTTCGAGCAGGTAGCGTGCCGTGCCGAACGCGAGCGAAGCGCTGATCGTGATGTCGCCGATCCAGATCAGTGTCGCACGTGGCAGCGCCGAGATGAGCCGCGCGAGATTGCTGTCGAGCCCGACCTTGAACAGCAGCGCGACGATGCCGAGGTCGGCGAGGAGCGCGAATTCCTCCTGGGCGCCCGGCGTCAGGAAGCCGAGGCGCGTATTGGCCAGACCGGCGGCCAGACCGAGCAACAACAGCGCGACCACGCTCGGCAGGCCGACCCTTGCGGCGAGCGCGCGCACGAGCGACGCCATCACGATCGTGACGCCGACCATCAGCACCCAGAGCGCATGCGGGTTACTCATCGCCGCTCGCTTTCCTGCCGCACCCAGTACCACGCGTTCAGGCAGCCGATCGCGACGCCGACAAAGAGCAGCGTCAGCGTCCACGACACGCGGCCCGGCCAGGTACTGTCGATCCACCAGCCGAGCGCGATGCCGATCAGCGTCGGGATTGCAACCGACCAGCCAACCAGCCCCATCATGCCGAGCGAAAACCATACCGAGCGGTCGCTCTCGCGCTGGGCGCGCTGGCGACGCGCGGCGCGGCGCGCGACTTCCTGGTGCAGATGTTCTGCCGGGGGCGGCCGCGGGTTCTCAGGCATGCCGGCTGCGTTCCATTTCGTAGAACCGCCGCAGCGCGCCGGCCTCGAGCCGCGCGAGGGCGCTGCGCGCCTGGCGCTCGTCTTCGTCCAGTTGACGGAAGCTCTGCTGCACGGTGGCCGACAGGCGGTCGAGCTCGACGCCATGCACCGCGTTGATCACCGAGACGAGCACGTCGCGGCCGCGCTTGACCAGCGTCCCGGCGTCGATGCCGATGAACCTCTCTTCTCCCTGGGGAATCGCGTAGCGGAGGATGCCCGGCACCAGAGCCGCGACGAAGTCGATGTGCCTCGGCAGCAGGCAGAACGAGCCGTTGACGGCTTCGGCAACGACTTTGCCTACTTCCCGGTCGAGCAGCACCTCGGTCGGCAGCAGGACGCGCAGGCGCATCGTCATTGAGCGTTCTCCTCCGCAGCAGGCGCGCCCGCGCCCTCCTGCTGCGCCTGGTCTTCCCCGCGCTGCGCCTCGTCGATGTCGCCGAGCATGTACAGCGAGCTCTCGGGCCAGTCCTGGAATTCGTCGGAAAGGATGCGCTCGCAGCCCTCGATCGTCTTGTCCAGCGGCACCGCGCGCCCCGGCGTTCCCGTGAACTGCTCGGTGGTGAAGAAGGACTGGGTCAGGAAGCGCTCGATGCGCCGCGCCTGACTGACCGTGCGGCGGTCGGCGCGCGAAAGTTCCTCCAGCCCGAGCATCGAGATGATGTCCTTCAGGTCCTCGTACTCGGCCAGCACGCGCCGCACGTCCTGCGCGACACGGTAGTGGCGCTCGCCGACTACGCCGGGGTTGAGCATTTTCGAGTCGGAGCGCAGCGGATCGATCGCCGGGTACAGTCCCTGCGCTGCCCGCTTGCGCGACAGCACGATCGACGCCGAGAGGTGCGCGAAGGTGTGCGTGGCCGACGGGTCGGTCAGGTCGTCGGCCGGCACGTACACCGCCTGCACCGAGGTCATCGCGGCGGCGGCCGAACTGGCAATGCGTTCCTCGAGCTCCGCCAGCTCGGTGGCCAGCGTGGGCTGGTAGCCGACGCGCGACGGGATGCGCCCCATCAGGCCGGAGACTTCGGTGCCCGACTGCACGAAGCGGAAGATGTTGTCGATCAGCAGCAGCACGTTGGTGCGCAGCTCGTCTCGGAAGTACTCGGCGATCGACAGCGCCGCATGGCCGACGCGGAAGCGCGCGCCGGGCGGCTCGTTCATCTGGCCGAAGATCATCACCGTGCGCTCGAGCACGCCGGCCTCGCGCATCTCGCGGTAAAGCTCCTCGGCCTCGCGGCTGCGTTCGCCGATGCCGCAGAACAGGCTCACCCCCTCGTACTGGCCCACCATGTTGTGGATCAGCTCGGTGATCAGCACCGTCTTGCCTACCCCTGCGCCGCCGAACAGCCCGGCCTTGCCGCCCTCCTCGAGCGGCGCCAGCAGGTCGATTGCCTTGATTCCGGTCGCGAAGATGCGCTGGCCGGTCACCCGCTGCGGCAGCGCCAGCGGCGGCCGGTGGATCGGCAGCGTGTGGCTGGCGTCGATGGCGCCTCCGGCGTCGATCGCGCGACCGAAGACATCGATCGCCCGCCCGAGCAGGGCCCGTCCGACCGGAACGCGCAGGGCGTCGCCGCTGTCGTCGACCCGGTCGCCACGGCGCAGGCCGCGCGTCGGAGTCAGCGCAACGCAGCGCGCGGTGTGCGAGTCGACGTGCTCCTGTACTTCGAGAACGACCCCGCGGTCGACGCCGGTGCGCAGCGCGCTCAAACGTGGCGGGGGCATGCCGTCGCAGGCGACGTCGATCACATTGCCGCGCACAGCCGCGATGCGACCGACAGTCGCCGGATTGCGTTGCGCGTTCA
>JAHEDN010000291.1 GCA_024641225.1 Burkholderiales bacterium
GCGTAGGTCAGCAGCCCGGCCTCGACGTCGCGCCTGCGCCGCAAACCGATCCTCTCGAGCACCTCCTCGGCGCGCGCTGCGGCATCGGCCAGTTTGTTCAGGTTGCGCCAGAACGAGTAGCGGTACCCGAGCGACCACAGCACGGCGCAGCGCAGATTCTCGAACACCGACAGGCGATGGAAGATGTTGGTGATCTGGAAGCTGCGCGCAAGTCCCATGCGGTTGATCTCGTGCGGCCTGCGCCGGGTGATCTCGCGGCCGTTGAGCAGGATCGCTCCGGAATCGGCGTGAAACCTTCCGCTGGCGAGGTTGAACAGCGTCGACTTGCCGGCACCGTTCGGGCCGATGATCGCGTGCCGCTCCCCGATCGCAACCGACAGGCTGACGCCGCGAATGATCTCGGTGCGGCCGAAGCGCTTGCGCACGTCGACAAGTTGCAGCGCGGGCGCGCTCATGGCCGCTCCGACGGCGCACATGCCGGGTGCACAAGGCGCTGCAGCGACGGACAGTCGTTCACCGGTCCTGCTCCGGGTTGTCGCGCCGCCAGTCCTCGATCTCGACGGCGATCGCGTCCCACTCGCGCCTGAAGCTTTGGCGCATGTACTCGAAAGCGACGCCGCCGGCGGCGACCAGCGCCGCGGCGAAGATCCAGCTTTCGCTGCGCGCCGTGTCGAAGGGAAAACCAAAGACCCGCACCTGCGGGCCGGTGCCGATGCCCAGCGTGACGTGATAGGTCATCTCGATCAGAAGCGCGATGCCCGCCGCGAGAGCCACGCCGGCGCCGAGCACGCCGACATACGGATCGCGCAGGCGGCGGAACTTGCCGAATTTCACGACGCGCAGATTCAGCAGGATCAGGCTCGACAGTCCGCCGGGCGCGAACATCACCAGCAGCACGAAGAACACGCCCAGATACAGATGCCAGGCCGGGGTGTACTCGGACAGCGCGAATGCGAAGAACACGAACACCACCGCACCCAGGATCGGCCCGAAGAAGAACAGGACGCCGCCGATGAAAGCCGCCAGCAGCACGCCGCCGGAAACCAGCGCATGCACCGCCCCGCTGCCGACGCTCTCCAGGTTGATCGCCGACAGGCCGCCCGAGATCCCGGCGAAGAAGCCCGACAGCGCCACCATGATCCAGCGCACGCGCTGCGCGTCGTAGCCGATGAACTCGGCCCGTTCGGGGTTGTCGCGCACCGCGTTGGCGATGCGACCGAGCGGCGTCTGCGTCAGCGCGTACATCGCGACCATGCTGGCGAAGGTCCAGGCCGCGATCAGGTAGTAGACCTGGATGTCCGCACCGAAGGTCAGTGCGGCGATATGGAGGAAGGGCCCGCCGGCCGTGCGGTTGCCACTGACTCCGGCCTCGCCGCCGAAGAACCCGGGAAACATGAGCGAGGCGGCAAAGACCATCTCGCCGATGCCCAGGGAAATCATTGCGAAGGTCGTGCCGGCGCGCTTGGTCGTGAGCCAACCGAAGATCACCCCGAACAGCAGGCCGGCGAGGCCACCGACGAGAGGCAGCAGAGAGACCGGAAACACCAGCGCGCCCTTGCCGATCAGCGCCAGGGCGTGGATGGCGAAGTACGCGCCGAGGCCCGAATACACCGCGTGGCCGAACGACAGCAGCCCCGTCTGGCCGAGCAGCATGTTGTACGACAGCGCGAAGACGATCCAGATGCCCATCTGCGCCAGCAGCGCGCGCGCGAAGCCGCTGCCGAAGATCTGCGGCGCCGCGATGAACACGATCGCCGTGGCTCCCCAGATCACCCAGCGGCCGAAGTTCAGCGGCCTGAAGCTCATCTCGCCGGGTTGCGACAAGTCAGCTCTCCCGCGTGCCCATCAGTCCGCGTGGGCGGAAGACCAGCATCAGCACCAGAAGCAGGTACGGCAGCACCGGTGCCACCTGCGCCACGGTCATGCTGAGCACGGCATAGCCGAACGTCTGCGGCCCCGCGTCGAATCCTGCCGACGCCAGCAGCCCCGCCAGTGATGCGTCGCTGGTCTTGCCGAACGCATCGACCAGGCCCAGCAGCAGCGAGGCGATGAACGCACCGGCCAGCGAACCGAGCCCGCCGAAGACGATCACCACGAACACGATCGCGCCCACCGAGCCGGCCATGCCCGGCTCGGTGACGAAGGCATTGCCGCCGATCACGCCGGCCAGCCCGGCGAGCGCGCAGCCCACGCCGAAGACCCCCATGAACACCCGCGGCACGTTGTGTCCGAGAGCCTCGACCATCTCGGAGTGGGTCAGTGCGGCCCGGATCACGAGCCCGATCCGCGTGCGCTTCAGCAGCACCCACAACGCGACGAGCATCAGGATCGCCACTGCCATCATGAACAGCCGGTACTGCGGGAAAGTGATGCCGGCCGCCTGCAGCCAGCGCGCCGGGCCGTCGAGTTCGACGGGTACCGCGTAGGCGACCGGCGCACGGCCCCAGATGATCTGCACGATTTCGAAGATGATGTACGACAGGCCGAAGGTGAACAGCAACTCCGCAACGTGGCCCCACTTGTGCACGCGCCGCAGCCCCCACTGCTCGACCGCTGCACCAAGCAGCCCGACCGCAATCGGCGCGAGCAGCAGTGCCAGCCAGAAGCCGATCCAGATTGACAGCTGGTAGGCGAAATACGCGCCGACCATGTAGAAGCTGGTATGCGCGAAATTGAGCACGCCCATCATCGAGAAGATCAGCGTGAGACCGGCGGCAAGCATGAACAGCAACAGCCCGTAGCTGACACCGTTGAGCAGCTGCACCAGGAACAGTTCGACGGTCATAGGCTGATGCGAAACCGGCCCGTTGCGCGGGCCGGTCGGTTCAGGAGGGGCGGTGGCGCTGCGCGCCCGCCACCGGATCCACGGCGCTCGACTCCGCCGCTACGGTTTCGCCGGCCGCTGCATGGTGCATGACGTCGGCGTCGAGGCGACGTAGGTCGGGATCGCCTTTTCGGTGCGAAACCCGTAGCCGGTCTTCTCCGAATCGTGCCTGACCGCACCGCCCGCTTTGGTGAAGGTCGAGATGAACAGCGGCTGCTGCAGCTGGTGGTCGGCGGCGCGCATCTCGATCTCGCCGGTCAGGCTCGGCATCTTCAGGCCTTCCATCGCGAAGGCGACCCGCAGCGGATCGGTGCTACCGGCACGCTTGATCGCCTCGGCGAGCATCGTGACCGATGTGTACGAGGCCAGCGTGTACCACTCTTCACCAAAGCGCTTCTTGAAATCGTCGTAGATCGCTTCACCGGGGTACTTGTCGATGTTCGGATGCCAGTAGGACACCTGGCGCACCCGGTCGGCCCCGGAAGCGCCCATCGCGGTCGGCGTGCCGATGACGCCCGCGTAGTACGTATACATGTTGGCGGTCAGTCCGGCATCTCGCGCGGCGCGCACGAACAGCACGAGATCGGTGCCCCAGTTGCCGGTGATGATCGTGTCGGCGTTGGCGGCGCGGATCTTGGCGATGTACGGCGAGAAATCACGCACCTGGCCGAGCGGCACCAGGTCCTCGCCGACGATCTTCACGTCCGGACGCTTGCGTGCCAGCAGTTCCCTGGCAAAGCGCGCCGTCTGGTGGCCGTGCGAGTAGTTCTGGTTCAACAGATACACATTCCTGATCTCGGGCCGGTCCTTCATGTAGTCGGTGAGCGCCTCCATCTTCATTTCGCTATGCGCATCGAAACGAAAGTGCCAGAAACTGCACTTGCTGTTGGTCAGGTCCGGATCGATCGCCGCATAGTTCAGGTAGACGATCGACTGTCCCGGGTTGCGCTCGTTGTGCCGCGCGATGGCTTCCGACAGTGGAATCGCCACGTGCGAGCCCTGTCCCTGCACGACATAGCGGATGCCCTGGTCGGCGATCGCGCGAAGCAGCGTGAGGCTTTCCTGCGGCGAGCCCTTGTTGTCGAACGGCACGATCTCGAAGCTGATCCCGGGGCCGGCCAGTTGCCGGCTCGTCGCCAGCTCGGCGGCGAACTGGAAATGCCTGAGGATGTTCTGGCCGACCGCGGCAAAGGGCCCGGACAGCCCTTCGACGTAGGCGAGCCTCACGGTCTGCGCGGCCGCCTGGCCGGCGACACCCGCGGCGATCAGCACGGTCAGAACTGCTGTTGCAGCAGCACGAAGCATCGTGTTTCTCCTGGTGAGTCGACCGGAGCCATGGCGCCGGGCGAGAAAAGCACCTGCATTTCGGGCAGGACCAGAGCAAGTCCTCACGCGGGCAGCCGGTAATCCTTGAAGTGCTCGCGCAGCCGGTTCTTCAGCATCTTGCCGGTGGCACCCAGCGGAATCGCGTCGATGAACACGACGTCGTCCGGAATCTGCCACTTGGCGACCTTGCCTTCGTAGAACGCGAGCAACTGCTCCCGGGTGACT
>JAHEDN010000292.1 GCA_024641225.1 Burkholderiales bacterium
AGCGCAGGAGGTTCTCGACTCGGCGCGTGCGGACCCGGCGCGTTTCGCGGCTCTGGCGCTCGAATACTCGAACTGCCCCTCGGCGCAGGTGGGCGGCAATCTCGGCCAGCTTTCGCGCGGCGACGTGGTGCCGGAGTTCTGGCAGGCCATCACGGCCTTTGCCGGCGTCGGCGTCGTGCCGACGCTGGTCGAGACCCGCCACGGACTGCACGCGGTGCGCGTGACGCGGCGGATCGAAGGACACGTGCTGCCCTATGACGCGGTGCGGCCGCGAATCGCCGACCGGCTGGCCGACCTCGGCCTGCAGCACGCACTGCGCGATTACGCCCATGGACTGATGCACGAGGCTGCGCACCACGATCACTGAGTCGACCGCGATGCATGAAAGCGAATTGCCCTCCCCGCGGTTGCGGCATGCACACGACCAACCCTGCGCCCGATGACGACAAGCACCCCTGACACCGTGGCCTTCGTGTCGCACCTGCCGTTGTTCAGGGAGCTGTCGGACGGCGAGTGCGCGCGGATCGCCGAGCGCACTCGCCAGCTGCGCCTGGCCCGCGGTGAGACATTGTTCCGGCGCGGCGAGCCTGCTGCGGGCACCTACATCGTCGCGTACGGACAGGTCAAGCTGTCGCTCGTCTCGCCCACCGGCGTGGAGAAAGTGGTCGAGATCGTCGGTCCCGGCCAGAGTTTCGGCGAAGCCGTGATGTTCCTCGATGCACCACACGTCGTTACCGCGCAGGCGCTCGGCGACAGCCTGCTGCTGATGGTGCCGAAGGAGACGATCTTCGAGAACATCGACCGCGATCCCGCCTTTGCCCGCCGCATGCTGGCCGGCATGGCGCGCCGGCTGCACCAGCTCGTCGCCGACGTGGAGGCCTACACCACCCGCTCGGGGACCGAGCGGTTCATCGGATTCCTGCTGCACGACTGCGCTCCTGCCGCCGCCGACGGGACTTCTCCCCAGGCGGCACCGGGCGCCATCGACATCGAGCTGCCGGTTGCCAAGGGCGTCATCGCCTCGCGGCTGAACCTGACGCAGGAACACCTGTCGCGCATCCTCCACGACCTCTCCACGCTCGGGCTGATCGAAGTGCACGGCCGGCACATCCGCGTGCGCGACCTCGAGCGCCTGCGCCAGCTGGCCTCCTGACACGATGACGGCGCGCGGCATTCATCCGATGAGTACGCGTCCACATGCGCCATTGGCGTGCGAGGCGTAACGCTCTGCCTGGCGGCCAGAGCAGCGACGACCACTTCAAATAGCCGGAGCCAAGATCATGGCGATGACGGACAAAGGAAAGGGCATCTCGGTCCTGACGATGAACACGTTGGCCTTCACGGTCAACTTCGCCATCTGGACCATGTTTTCCATCATCGGTATCCGGATCAAGCGCGAGCTGGGGCTGAACGAAACCGAATTCGGACTTCTGGTCGCCACGCCGATCCTGACCGGCTCGCTGATCCGCCTGCCGCTGGGCGTGCTCACCGATCGCTACGGCGGACGCATCGTCTTCCTAATCCAGATGCTGCTGGTCGCGATCCCGACTTACGGTCTGGCGTTCGCCCACGCGTACTGGCAGTACCTGGTCATCGGCCTGTTCGTCGGCCTGGCCGGCGGCTCGTTTGCGGTCGGCATCGCCTACACCTCGGCCTGGTTCCCGAAAGAGAAGCAAGGCACTGCCATGGGGATCTTCGGTGCCGGCAATGCCGGCGCCGCCGTCACCAACCTCGTGGCGCCACTGATCGTCGTGGCGTTCGGCTGGCGCGCGGTGCCGCAGGTCTATTCGATATCGATGATCGTGATGGCCGTCATTTTCTGGTTCTTCACATATCCCGATCCGAAACACGAGGCGCGGCGGCTGAAAAAGGAACACCTGACGCTTGGCCAGCAGCTTGCGCCGCTGACCCAGCCCCGCGTCTGGCGCTTCGGGCTCGCCTACTACTTCGTCTTCGGCGGGTTCGTCGCCCTCGCCCTGTGGCTGCCCAAGTACTACATCGGCGAATACGGCCTCGACCTGAGGACGGCCGCCTTCATCACCATGTTCTTCACCCTGCCCTCGGGCCTGATTCGCGCGCTCGGCGGCTGGGTCTCGGATCGTTGGGGCGGCGACACGGTGACCTGGTGGGTGTTCTGGGTGTCGATCGTCTGCCTCTTCTTTCTCGCCTACCCGCCGACGACGCTGACGATTCATGGAATCAAGGGCGATGTCAGCGTCAACATCGCCGTCGGCGTGGTGCTGTTTACCGTGCTGGTGTTCATCGTCGGCATCGCGCAGGGCATCGGCAAGGCCAGCGTCTATCGCAGCCTCGCGGATCATTACCCGGACAACATGGGCTCGGTCGGCGGCCTGGTCGGCGTCATCGGCGGCCTGGGAGGCTTTACTTTGCCCATCATGTTCGGCATCGCCGCCGACGCCACCAACGTGCGCAGCAGCACCTTCATGCTGATGTACGCGGTCCTTGGCGGCGTCATGATCTGGACGTGGGCGGCGGCACGCAACGAACGTCGGGAGATCCTCGAGAAAGACACCCGGCTGCGCGATCAGCTCGTCGCCGGACAGCTGCTCGAACCTCAGGCCGTGCGCGGTGGCTGGCTTGCCGGCTGGCGGCCGGATGACGAACAGTTCTGGCAGGCGAGCGGCAGGCGCATCGCCCTGCGCAACCTGGTCTTCTCGATGCCGGCGCTTTTCCTGTCATTCGCGGTGTGGATGGTCTGGAGCGTGGTCGTCATCGAGTTGCCGAAGATCGGCTTCAATTTCAGCACCAGCGAACTGTTCTGGCTGGCCGCTCTGCCGGGTCTGTCGGGCGCCGGGTTGCGGCTGGCCTATTCCTTCGTGGTACCGATCTTCGGCGGAAGGAATTTCACGGTATTCAGCACCGCGTCGCTGCTGCTGCCGGCCCTGTGGATGGCGCTCGCCGTGCAGGACCCGGCCACGAACTACGCCGTCTTCGTCGCCATCGCGCTGCTCTGCGGCCTGGGCGGCGGCAACTTCTCGGCCAGCATGGCCAACATCAGCTTCTTCTTCCCGAAGCGGATGCAGGGCACGGCGCTCGGCTGGAATGCAGGGGCCGGCAACCTGGGCGTCGGCGTGATGCAGGCCGTCGTCCCCATCAGCATCTACGGCGGCGCGCTGGCCGTCATGGGCGGAGGGCCTCAGGCCTACAACGATCCCGCGGTGAGCCAGGTGTGGCTGCAGAACGCGGGCTACATCTGGGTGCCGTTCATCCTGCTCGCGACGCTGGCCGCGTGGCTGGGGATGAACAACATCCGCGACGTCCAGGCCACCTTCCGCGAGCAGGCCGCGATCTTCCGGCGCAAGCACTCCTGGATGCTGGGCTGGCTCTACGGAGGCACGTTCGGTTCGTTCATCGGGTTCGCCGCGGCCTTCCCGACCCTCCTGGCGACGCAGTTCCCCGACTCCGGGCTGCTCAAGTACGCCTTCCTGGGACCGCTGCTCGGTGCGCTGATCCGGCCGCTCGGAGGCTGGTTCTCGGATCGCGTCGGCGGTGGCCGGGTGACCTTCTGGAACTTCGTGGTCATGTTCGCAGCCTCGCTGGCGGTGTTCGTATTCCTCCCCGACGGCTCGAGTCCCGGGAATGCCGGCGCGTTCTTCTGGGCCTTCGTGGTGCTCTTCCTGACCACAGGCATCGGCAACGGATCGGTGTTCCGCATGGTGCCCAGCGTATTCCTCGCGCTGCACACGCTGTGGGCCAGAGGCAAGGGTGACGAGGCCATGGCCAAGGCAAGGCGCGAAGGAGAGATCGAGGCATCGGTTGCCCTTGGATTCACGGCGGCGATCGCTGCGCTGGGGCTGTTCTTCATTCCGATGGCCGTGGGCGTGTCTCTGGCGACGACCGGCAGTCCGCACGCCGCCTGGTACGTGTTCATCACCTTCTATCTGAGCTGTGTCCTCGGCACCTGGTACTGGTACCGGCGCAAGGACGCCGAGATTCATTGCGACTAGCCATGGGACGGCGGGACGCTGCGCAGACTCGGACAGCGGGCGAAGACAACGGCTCCAGCCCAACCCTCGGTCCGCCCTTCCGCGCGGATCGACGCAGTGACCGGGCAGCGCTGCGCGCAGCCCGGGCTTCCCTCGCCGCGCGGAGATCGCAACATCGTTGACCCGGCTCAAGGAGCCGGTCCGAGGCTGTGGTGACACTTGCGGGCTAGGTCGGCGCCGGTCCCGACTGCCACGCCTTAGCCCGCGCCAGGCCATGCGCCGCGAGACCCACCGCCGATGAGCGAACCGAGACCTCTGTTGCCACTGCCGCCGCTGCGCCTCAAGGGTCGCGCGCTCAAACCCATCGTGCAGGGCGGGATGGGCGTGGGCATCTCCGCGCACCGTCTGGCC
>JAHEDN010000293.1 GCA_024641225.1 Burkholderiales bacterium
CGAGGCGAGCATGAAGCGAAGCGTCGGCCGCCGCGTGCCGGCGTCGCCGTTGCTGCCCTTTAACGTGGTCGCGTTCTCTGACATGCGGCAGCCACCGCGCTCAGTCGGCGAAGTGGTCGAACGCGCGCCAGTGCCGGGCCAATTCGACGCCGCATTCATCACGGACCCGCAGGCCATCGCCGGCCTCGACGATACTGCCGATGCGTGCAACCGCGACCCCGGTGGCGGCCGCCGCAGCCTCGACCTCGGCACGGCGGTCAGCAGCCGCCGTGAACAGCAGCTCGTAATCATCGCCGCCGGCCAGAGCGCAGCGTTGCTGCTGTTCCGTCGAAACGCTGCGCAGCGCCGGGCTCCGCGGCACGCCCTCCCATTCGACCACCGCACCGACGCGCGAACGCTTGAGGATGTGGCCCAGATCACCGAGCAGTCCGTCCGAAACATCTATTGCGGCACTTGCAATGCCGCGCAGCGCTACGCCCAACTCAACGCGCGGCTGCGGCCAGTCCAGCTTCGCCACAAAGGCCTCGGCATGGTGCGCCGGCACAGGGCCGAGTTCGTCGTTGCGGCAGGCTAGCGCAGCGCGTGCGTCGCCCAGCGTGCCTGACACCCACAGATCGTCACCGAGGCGCGCGCCGCTGCGCTTGCGCGCCGCCTGGCGAGGCAGGTCGCCGAGCGCTGTGATGCAAATCGTCAGCGGGCCATCGAGCGGCGCCGATCTCTCTCCCGCGGACTGCGGCACGCGCGTGGTGTCGCCACCAGCGAGCACGCACCCGTGCGCATCGGCCAGCGCGTACATGCCGCGGCAAAATGCCTGCAGCCAGCCCTCGTCCGCCCGCGGCAGCGCCAGTGCAAGCTGGAATGCGCGCGGCGTCGCGCCGGCCGCAGCAAGGTCCGACAGGTTGACCGCCAGGGCCTTGTGACCGAGCGACACGGGATCGACGCCTGGGAGAAAGTGGCGCCCTTCGAGCAGGAGGTCGGTGGTGATCGCCAGCAGGCGTTCGCCGCAATCGAGCAGTGCGCAGTCGTCGCCGACGCCCTCGCACACGATGCCTCCCGCGGGCAAGGCCCGCACAAAGAAGCGATCGATGAGCTCGAATTCGTTCAAAGCCTTGCGCCGTCAGGGCGGCAACAGGCAACACCCGTTGCGTCCGCGTCCCGGCGAATGTCGGGCCGCCGAGCGAGGCACCGCCGGTTCCGTTTCGCTCGCCCGCTCAGCGCAGCCGCGCCTCATCGGGTCGCAGGTGCGCGGCCACCTTGTCGAGCACTCCGTTGACGTACTTGAAACCCTCGGTACCGCCGAAGACCTTCGCAAGTTCCACGGCCTCGTTGATCACCACCCGGTACGGAATCTCAGGGCGCTGCCGCAGCTCGTAAGTACCGATCAGCAGGATGCCGTGCTCGACCGGCGACAGCTGCTCCGGCCGGCGATCGATGAAACCGACGAACTCTGCGCGCAGCGCGTCGGCGCCGTCGATCACCCCCTGCAGCACTTCGCGCAGATGCTGGCGGTCAGCCCTGTCGAAGCCGTCGGCTTCCATCAGGTGGCCTTCGACCGCGGCAAGATCCTGCCCGCCGACCAGCCACTCGTAGATGCCCTGCAGCGCGAGCTCCCGGGCCCGGCGGCGGGCGCTGCGCCCGCCCCCCTGGCGCGGCGGCCGCGTTTCGCCGGCGGGCTGCGGTGCAGGCACGCTACGTCTCTCCGGACGCGTCTTCGCCGTCTTCGGCGAGTGCCCACATCAGGTTGCCCATCTCGACTGCCACGCGCGCAGCGTCGCGGCCCTTCTCGTTGACGCGCAGGCGCGCCTGCTCCTCGTCATCGGTGGTGAGTATTCCGTTGACCACCGGCACGCCGGCGTCGAGTGCTACGCGGGTCAGTCCGGCGGCCGATTCGTTGGCGACGACCTCGAAGTGATAGGTATCACCGCGGATCACGCAGCCGAGCGCAATCAAGGCATCGAAATCGCCGGCATCGGCCAGGCGTGCAAGCGTCAGCGGCACCTCAAGAGCGCCGGGAACGGTGACGCGGGTGATGTCGTCCTCATCGACGCCGAGCTGCAGCAGCTCTTCGACGCAGGCCTGCGCGAGCGCCTGCCCTGCCCATTCGTTGAAGCGCGACTGAGCGATGCCGATGCGCAGACCACTGCCGTCGAGGTCGGGGGTAACAAAATCGATCGCCATCTCTCCTCCGCTCTGCAAAGTGTACGCGACGCCTCGCGACGCGCTCTCGCTTCGCAGAGCAAGGACGGACGTGACGGGCGGAAGCCGACCGCCGCTAGTCCTCGAGGAAACCGGTGGTGTGCAGGCCAAAACCGGCCATCGACGGCATCTTGCGCGGCCGCGCCAGCAGCTTCATCTTCACTACGTTGAGGTCGCGAAGGATCTGGGCGCCTACGCCATAAGTACGCAAGTCCATGCGCGCGGCGCGCGCGTCCGGCTCGCTGCCATGCTCAATCTGCGCCAGCGTTGCGAACTGGGCCAGGAGGCTGTCGGCCGACTCGCCGCAGTTCAGCAGCACGATGACACCGCCGGCCTCGGCGATCTTCGCCAGGGCACGCGGCAGCGGCCACGAGTGCGTACTGACCTCGACATCCAGCGCGTCGAGCACCGATAGCGGCTCGTGCACACGCACAAGCACCTCGCGTTCAGGGTCGATAGGCCCACGCACGAGCGCCAGGTGCGCGCTGCGGCTCGGCAGATCGCGGTAGGCAATCAATTCGAACGGGCCGGCGGTCGTGTTGATCGTGCGGCTGCCGATGCGCTCGACCATCGATTCGTTGGCGGCACGGTAGTGAATGAGGTCGGCGATCGTGCCGACCTTGAGTCCGTGCTGCTGCGCGAAGGGAATCAGGTCTGGCAGCCGCGCCATGCTGCCATCGTCGTTCATGATCTCGCAGATCACCGCTGCGGGCGTCAGCCCTGCGAGCTGCGTCAGGTCGCAGCCCGCCTCGGTATGCCCGGCGCGCATCAGCACGCCGCCCGGCTGCGCCACGACCGGGAATACGTGGCCCGGCTGCACGATGTCGGTCGAACGTGCGCCGGGTCGCGTCGCCACCCAGATCGTGTGCGCGCGGTCGGCCGCTGAAATGCCTGTGCTCACCCCGCTGGCGGCCTCGATCGAGGCCGTGAAGTTCGTGCCATGCACGGTACCGTTGGCCAAAGCCATCGGTGGCAGACGAAGCTGACGTGCGTGCGCGTCGGTGATCGTCAGGCACACCAGACCGCGCGCGTGCTTGGCCATGAAGTTGATCTTCTCCGGCGTGACGAAATCCGCCGCGAACACCAGGTCGCCTTCGTTCTCCCGGTCCTCGTCATCGATCAGGACCACCATCTGGCCCTTGCGGATCTCCTCGACGATCTCTTCGACCGCAGCAATCGGCGACGGGACTGCGGGGGATGGAACAGCGGCAAGCATGGAAGGCCTCAGTCAGAGCGAGCAATGTCGATTCTACGGGCCCGCACCATCAGTACCCGCCGGGCCGCGGCTCGCGGTTGTTCTCAACGTTGGCTGAAAGAGATGTCGCCGAAGATGTGCCCGGCCGACTTCGGCAGCCCACGCCAATACTGCCGAGGCCCTTCCACGGTGCCGCCAAGCGCCGCTGCCGCGTGCCAGGGCCAGCGCGGGTCGTACAGCATCGGGCGCGCCAGCGCCACCATGTCGGCTTGGCCTGTCGCGACGATCTCCTCTGCCTGCTGCGGCTCGGTGATCAGCCCGACAGCGATGGTCGCCATCCCCGTTTCCTTTCTTACCGCCTGGGCGAAGGGCACCTGGTATCCAGGTCCGAGAGCGATCTTCTGCCGCGGCGAGATCCCGCCGCTGGAGACATCGATCCAGTCGCAGCCGCGCGCCTGGAGCTGGCGCGCGAGTTCGATCGTCTGCTCCAGCGTCCAGCTGTCTTCGCCATCCAGCCAGTCGGTGGCGGAAACTCGCACGCCGACCGGCCGGTCGGCCGGAAAGGCGTTACGGACCGCGTCGAAGACTTCGAGCGGAAATCGCATGCGGCCCGCGAGGCTGCCGCCGTATTCGTCGCCGCGCTGGTTGGCGAGCGGCGACAGGAACTCGTGCAGCAGGTACCCATGTGCCATGTGTACTTCGAGCGCATCGAAGTCGAGCTTTGCCGCGCGCCGCGCCGAAGCAGCGAAGGCGTCGCGCAGCCTGCCGAGTTCCGCGCGGGCCAGTTCGCGCGGCGGTGGCTCGTCTGCTGCGTGGGCAATCGGCGAGGGCGCTTCCGGAAGCCAGCCGCCCTCTCCAAGCGGAATCAGCTTGCCGCCTTCCCACGGCGGCCTGCTCGAGCCCTTGCGTCCGGCATGACCGAGTTG
>JAHEDN010000294.1 GCA_024641225.1 Burkholderiales bacterium
GCCGATCACCGCGCCGGCCTTGCCCGGCGCGCCGATGTTGGCCATGTCGGCGAAGTTCGACTTCAGCTGTTCCTGGTAGTCGTCCTGCACCGGCATCCGCCATGCCGGATCGACCGCCGTCTTCGCGGCGGCCAGCAGTTCTTCCGCGAGTATGTCGTCGGAGCTGAACAGGCCGGTGTTGACATCGCCCAGCGCAACCACGCACGCGCCGGTCAGGGTGGCGACATCGACCACCGCGGCTGGCTTGAAGCGCTCGACGTAGGTCAGCGCGTCGCACAGGATCAGCCGCCCTTCGGCATCGGTGTTCAGCACCTCGATCGTCTGGCCGGACATCGAGGTGACGATATCGCCCGGCTTGTTGGCCGTGCCCGACGGCAGGTTTTCGCATGCCGGCACCACGCCGATGACGTTGAGCTTGAGTTTCAGTTCGGCGGCCGCGCGCATCGCGCCGAACACCGCCGCGGCGCCGCACATGTCGAACTTCATCTCGTCCATCGTTGCCGCCGGCTTGATCGAGATGCCGCCGGAGTCGAAGGTGATGCCTTTGCCGACCAGCACGATGGGCTCTGCGGCCTTGCCCTTGCTTCCCGCTCCGTCGTACTTCATCACGATCAGGCGTGGCGGTTCGGCAGAGCCCTTGCCGACCGAAAGGAACGAGCCCATCTTCAGCGCTTCGATCCGCTTGCGGTCGAGGATCTCGATGTTGAGCTTGTGGCTGCGGCCGAGCTTCCTGGCCTCGTCGGCGAGATAGCTCGGCGTGCAGATGTTGGCCGGCAGGTTGCCGAGACGCTTGGCAAGTTCGGCGCCGTTGGCAATCGCCGCGCCCTGTGCCAGGCCGTGTTCGGACGCGGCATCGCGTGCCGCCAGCACGAGGACGATGCGCTCGGGCGCGCCGTTGTCGTCTTCCTTTCTGCTCTTGAGCTCGTCGACGCGGAACACCGCCTCGCGCGCGGCCAGCACGAGCTGGCGCGCCTGCCAGAGGCTGTCGCGCCCTGCCGGCTGCCAGTCGGTCGCCGCAACGGCCAGTTCCCTGACCGCGGAGCCGGCGCTCTTGACTGCCGTGCGCACCGCCTCGACGAAGGCCTTGTCGCTGAGTTCCTTTCGGTTGCCGAGGCCGACCATCAGCACCCGGGTCGCGGCCACGCCCGGCAGGTTGCGCAACATCACTGCACTGCCGCGCTTGCCGGTGGCATCGCCGCTCTTCACCGCCGAGCGCAGCGCACCCTTCGACGCCGCATCGAGCGCGCGCGCCTGTGCAGTCAGCTCACCTTCAGCGAACACGCCGACGGCAATGCAGTCGGCCTTGACCGCCTCGGCGGCGGCGATACGGGTACTGAAGTCCATCGGAGGCTCTTCCTCGTGTCGTTGTCTGCCGACCCATCAGTCCGTCGGCGCCGCGCTGCGCGAGTCCCGTCGGCAGCGCGCCGGAAAAGGCCGCGAGTATAGCGAGGCGACCTGCGGAAGCCGGCATCGACGGCATCGCGGGCGAGACGAATAAACTGCTGGCCCATGGTCTTCTCGCGCTCGATCGTCGCCGAGCTGGCGAATACGGCCGGTGCCGTGTTCACCGTGCTGTTCTCCGTCATCTTCTCGGTCGGGCTGGTGCGCATCCTCGGCCAGGCGGCCGGCGGCACGATCGACAGCCAGGCGGTCTTCGCGATCGTCGCGCTGACGGCGCTGACCTACCTGCCGACGATACTCAGCCTGACGCTGTTCATCGCCATCCTGATCACGGTGTCGCGCAGCTTTCGCGATTCCGAGATGGTCGTGTGGTTCGCCTCTGGGCAGAGCCTGCTGGCCTGGGTCCGGCCGGTGACGCGGTTCTCCGCGCCGATCGTGCTGCTGATCGCGGTGCTGTCGCTGCTGATCACGCCGTGGTCGATCCAGCAGATCGAGGAGAGCAAGCAGCGCTTCGCGCAGCGCGACGACGTCAGCCGCGTGGCGGCCGGTCGATTCATCGAATCCTCCGGCGCGCAGCGTGTGTTCTTCGTGGAGTCGGTCGACCTGCCGAGCGCGACGGTGCGCAACCTTTTCGTCAGCCATCGCAGCCAGGGCCGCGAGGGCGTGATCGTCGCCAGTGAGGGCGTGATCGAAGTGCGGCCCAACGGCGACCGCTACCTCGTGCTGCTGCACGGGCGGCGCTACGAAGGCACGCCGGGCCAGCCGCAGTACCGCACGCTGGAGTTCGACCGCTATGGCATCCGCCTGGACACGAGGCCGGATGCGCCGCTGGCCGAGCTGAACGCGAAGGCCAAGCCCGTGCGGCAGCTGCTGCGCGAGCCGACTCCGGTCAACCGCGCCGAACTGCTGTGGCGTGTCGGGCTGCCGATGGTGGCGCTGATGCTCGCGCTGATGGCAATCCCGCTCGGCCACGTCAATCCGCGGGTCGGCCGGTCGGCCAACATGATCATCGCCGTGCTGGTCTTTCTCCTCTACCACAACAGCCTGTCGATCGTTCAGGCCTGGGTCCATCAGGAGCGGCTGTCCTTTGGGATCGGCGTGTGGGTCACGCACGCGGTGGCCGCGGCGCTCGTCGTACTGCTGTTCTTCCGCCGTGTCTACCTGCAGCGCTGGATCCCGCGCTGGATCACCGCCCGCCGCACCGCCGCCTCATGAAGACCCTGCGCCGCTACCTGATGCACGAGCTGGTGCGGTCGACCGGCTTCATCCTGTTCGCGCTGCTGGCGCTGTTCGCCTTCTTCGACCTGCTGGCGCAGATCGACGACCTGCGCCCGGGCGCCTATACGCTGCCCGCGGCGCTGGCCTACGTCGCGCTGTCGCTGCCCTCGCGCACCTACGAGCTGATGCCGATCGCAGCGCTGATCGGCGCGATCTTCGCGCTGTCGCAGCTGGCGACGAACTCGGAATTCACGATCATGCGCGTGTCGGGAATGAGCACGCGCGCGCTGGCGCTAGCGGTCGTCAGGGTCGGGCTCGTCTTCGTCGCGCTGACCTATGCCTTTGGCGAGCTGGTTGCGCCGGTCTCCGAGCGCAAAGCGCAGGAGATCCGCGCCGAAACGCGCGGCGAGGGCATGATCGGCAACAAGCTGCGCTCGGGCGTTTGGGTGCGCGACGCGCTTCGCGATGCGAGCGGCGCAATACAGCGCTGGCGTTTCATCAACGTCGGCGTCGTGCGCGCGGACGGCAGTTCGATCAACTGGAAGATCTTCGAGTTCGATCGTGATTTCCGGCTCCTGTCGATCGGTACTGCGACCGAGGGGCGCTTCACTCCGCATGACGGCGCGCCGAGCTGGCTGCTCAGGGATGTCGTCGAAACGCGCCTGCCGGTGGTGGCCGCGACCGACACCCGGCCGACGGAGCTGCGGACCGAGATCGTTCGCACGAAGGAACGGCGCTGGGAGTCGGCGCTGACACCGAACATCCTCGGCGTGCTGCTCGTGCAGCCGGAGCGGATGGCCGCGGCGGAACTCGCGAGGTACATCGCGCACCTGCAGGACAACCGGCAGCAGACCGGCCCATACGAGATCGCGCTGTGGAACAAGGTCTTTTATCCGCTGGCGATCGTCGTGATGATGATGCTCGCGCTGCCCTTTGCTTACCTGCACGTGCGCCAGGGCAGCGTCAGCCTGAAGATGTTCGCCGGCGTCATGATCGGCGTGCTGTTCTACATGCTGAACAAGCTGTTCGCGCACGTCGGCGTGCTGCACATCTGGCCGCCTGTCGTGATCGCCGTGCTGCCCAGCCTGGTCGTGCTGGCCGTGGCACTCGGCGCGCTGTACTGGATCGAGCGCCGATAGGGTGGCGCGTGATGGGCACGCGCGCCTGCGGCGCGCAAGGTGCACATTGCGCAAGCGACAGTCGGCGAGCCACCGCCAGGCGGTCGGGCGGCCGCCCGAGGGCTGGAGTCGCGAGGGGGCGCTGGCCGAAGCTCGCCGCCGTTGGCCCCGATCGCGTCACCGACTGTCGGCGTCCGGCGGAGAGGACTTCTTGGCGCCGAATGGATAGGCGCCGCCGCCCTTGCCGCTCGCCGGGATGCGCAGCGACAGCAGCATTGTCGCCGCCAGCACGGCCGCCGTGACGGCAAGCGAGACGGCGACCGGAATCTTGACCACGTCGACGAGCAGCATTTTGGCGCCGATGAACACCAGCACGATCGCCAGCCCGTAGGAGAGCAGGTGGAAGCGCTCGTGCATGCCGGCAAGCAGGAAATACATCGCCCGCAGGCCGAGGATGGCAAACACGTTCGACGTCAGCACGATGAAGGGGTCGGTGGTGATGGCGAAGATCGCCGGTATCGAATCGACCGCAAAGATCACATCGACCACGCCGATCAGCAGGATCACG
>JAHEDN010000295.1 GCA_024641225.1 Burkholderiales bacterium
GACCACGCCGAGCAGTCGCGGCGCACGGCCGAAGAACCCGGGCGCGAATCGCGTGCCGAGCGAAACCCCGATCAGCAACTGCCCCGCGTTGATCACGGCCACCGGCAGCGTGCTCCAGTTGATGCCGCTGGCCGTGATCCCGAGCGTGACCAGAAGCGGCCCGAGCACCCATGCGTTAGGCGTGCGCAGCGCCTGAAACACCAGCCCGCCGGCAACGGTCGCGGCCGCGAGCAGCGCCATGCCGGCCGCATCGAAGCGGGTCGCGCCGCCAATGAACGGATCGCCGCCGTGCAGCCCGAGCCAGCGGTACGCGAACGGAATCACCATCACCACGAGCAGCACGCGCAGGCTGTGCGAGGCCGCGATCGCCTCGACCCGGCCGCCGTTTCGCTCGCCCTGCACCGCCATCTCGGAAGCCCCGCCGACCGCGGCCGCGAAAAATGCGGTGGGCGGGTCCAGGCGCGCGAAGCGGCGCAGCGCCCACGCGCCCGCCACGCCGATCGCCACGGCCCAGACCACCGCGAGCACGAGCGGCCACCACAGCGAAGCCATCCGCGCCACCACGTCCGGCGTGAAATAAAGGCCCAGCGTAGTGCCGATCACCCACTGCCCCGCGTTGCGCGCCACCGCATAGCTGTGCAGCGGCACACCCATCGTCGACGCGAGGCCGCAGGCGAGCAGCGGCCCGATCAGCCAGGGCAGCGGCGTACGCAGCCAGGAAAAGCACGCGCCCGTCACCAGTGCGATCGCGATCGCGACGGCGAAACGGCGTGCCTGTGCCCTACTGCCGTCGTGTGTAAAAAGTGTTCGCACGCACTGCCGTCACAAGAGCTTGTACGCCCGCCGCGCAAGGTCAATCAACGAAACCGGTTGATTTACGTTCATGCATGAACCTAAAAAAGCGTCTGTCCCTATTTGAGGTTGCCACCGCGTCCGCTGGCGCCCACCCGGAAGATACATCGCGGTGGCCACCGCGAACGCACTGCAGTGCGAGCAAATCCAGCGTAAACTGTACAGAATTCTGTAACTTCCGATCGGGAGCCGGTCATGGGATTCACCGCCAGCGACATCGTGCCCTTCACCCAGGCCCGCGCCAATCTCTCCGAGCTCGCCGAGCAGGTGAAGGCCGGCGCCGAGAAGATCATCACCAAGAACGGCGAGAGCTATGTCGCGCTGATCGATTCCGACCGGCTCGACTATTACCACCGCCTGGAGCGCGAGCGCATCCACCTGCTGCTGATCGACGACGCGCGCCGCGGGCTGGCGGACGTCGCGGCGGGCCGCACGCAGGAGGCCGGCGCCGCTATCGCCGCCCTGCAGAAGCGCCGCGCCGCCGCGAAGAAACCGCCCGCCCGGGCCGCAAAGCGTGGCTGAAACGACGCGCCGGGGCGCGTATCGGGTCGAACTGACCACAAGCTTCCTTGAGCGGCTGGAATCCATCGAAGCATTTCTGCGCGAAGCCGACGCGCCGCACGCCTACGACGCGCTGCTGGCCGAGTTGCGCGACACGGTGATCCCAAACCTGCGGCGCTTTCCGCGCATGGGCCGGCGCTATCTGGACCAGCCCCCGCAGTCCGCCGAAGCCATCGCACGACTTGCCCAGCTGCCGGCGGGCGCGTCCGACACCCTGCGCGTGCTTGGCAGCCGTGACTACCTGATCCTGTACGCCGAGGAGAACAAGAGCGCCATCGTGCGCCTGCTGTCGATCCGCCACCACCGGCAACTGAGCTTCGATTTCGCCAACTTGTGGCAGGGCACCGGCCAAGCGGACGTGTAATGGCAAGGCCCACCAAGAAAAAATCCGGCAATAGCGCTGGCGGTGGAGCTGGGGCGCGCTCTCCGAGCCAATAGGACGGCATCGCGCCGCGCTACTTCGATACGGAAGCGAGTGAATCGCGGCGGGCGACCTTGCATTTCTGGAGGCGCGTTCCGTAATTGCACGGACGATTTCGCGCCGACTCATCTTCGCGCTCACGTCGGCTCTGGCTCTGGCCGCGGCGCCGGCGGTGGCGCTGCTCTGGCTGCGCCAGCTCGGCAAGACCACCCTGACGCACGAATTGGCCAGTACGCGGCCGGCGGTCTATCTCGATCTCAAATCCTCCGGAAACTAAAACAAGGCGCCCGCCTTCCGTTCTTGTTAAAGACTGCCTATCATATGGAGCAGATCTGGCCCCATACGAAAGGCAGCCATCTGGATGGCGAGCGGCGGAGAGGCCCCGACCAGAGCGGGACGCTACATCACCCAGCCCACGGGCTACCGGGCGTTCATGCCGGCACCCCTGCCGCCACAGCCCGCACTGGCACTGGGCAGCGAGTTGCAGGGCCTGCTTTCCGCCGCCGACCGCGCGCTCGGTCGGCTCGACGGCTCGGTGCTCACCCTGCCGAACCCGGACCTCTTCGTCTTCATGTACGTGCGCAAGGAGGCGGTGCTCTCCAGCCAGATCGAGGGCACGCAAAGCTCGCTGCAGGATCTGCTCGCCGCCGAGGCGCACCTCTTCGAACAAAGCCTGCCGCGCGACGTGGACGAGGTGATCAACTACGTCCGCGCCATGAATCACGGCCTGGCACGACTCGCCGAACTGCCGGTTTCGGTGCGCCTGATCCGCGAGATCCATGCCGAGCTGATGAGCGGTGTGCGCGGCGGCAGGCTGCAGCCGGGTGAACTGCGCACGAGTCAGAACTGGATCGGCCCGGCCGGCTGCACGCTGAACACCGCCACCTTCGTGCCGCCGCCGCACCACGCGGTGCCTGCGGCGCTTGGGGACCTGGAGACTTTCCTGTATGCGCACGACGAGCTGCCGCCGCTGGTGAAGATCGCGCTCGCGCACGTGCAGTTCGAGACGATTCACCCGTTCCTCGACGGCAACGGGCGCGTCGGGCGGCTGCTGATCACGTTCCTTCTGACCGAGCACGGCGTCCTGCACAAGCCGGTGCTGTATCTGTCCCACTACTTCAAGCAGCACCGGCAGACGTACTACGAGCACTTACAGGCGGTACGCGACCAGGGGGCTTGGGAAGCGTGGCTCGCGTTCTTCCTGCGCGGCGTGATCGAGGTGGCCGGTGAGGCCGCGGAGACGGCACGGCGCGTTCTGCAGCTGCGCGAGCAGCTCCGTGCCGCGATCACGGCGCAACTCGGCCGCGCAGCCGGTAACGGCCACAAGGTGCTCGAGTCGCTGTTCGACCGTCCGATCGTCGCCGTGAATGACGTGCAGAAAATGACCGGCACCACCTACGCCGCGGCCAACAGCCTGGTGTCCCGGCTGGTCAAGCTGGACGTGCTCAGCGAGATGACCGGCTACGCGCGGAACCGGCGCTTTCGCTATGCGCCCTACATTGCCCTGTTCAACGAGGCAGGGCCGGGGGGCGGGGCCGCGGAAAGTGAAGACGAGCGGTAAGCCCGACGCACTGACGACAGCGAGCGCTTCGTGGCGCTGCTGAACGAGCACTATCCAACGTGGCGTGAGGCTCGGGCAGAGTTGAACGAACTGCGGCTGGGTGGGGAAGTCTGGAAGGAGTAGGAGGACGAGCGCCCGCTCCCGGGACTTCGCCGGAACCCGAACTACTTCCCGATGCAGAACCGACTGAAGATCACGCCGAGCAGGTCGTCGGCACTGAATTCGCCGGTGATCGACGAGAGCGCTTCCTGCGCGAGGCGCAACTCTTCGGCAAAGAGATCGAGCTGCTGCGCTGCCTCGCGCGCGAGCGCACCGGCTGCGTCAAGGTGCGCGCCCGCGGCGCCGAGCGCCTGCAGGTGGCGTTCGCGCGCGATGAACTGACCCTCGCCCGCGCCCTGCCAGCCGGCCAGTTCGAGCAGCACCTGGCGCAGTTGCTCCACGCCGGCCCCGGTCTTTGCCGACAACCGAACCGCGAGCGGTCGGCCATCGCCCGTCGCGCCTGTCGCGCCCCGCGCGCTCGCCGCATCGGTCGTGCCGATGCCCAACGCGCTGCCCGCGCGCGTGACCGGAGCGCCACCGGTTGCGGCGGGCTCGCGCTCCACCCCCGGCGCAACCCCCGCGAGGTCGATCTTGTTCACCACGCGCACCACCGGCACGTTACCCGGCAGTCGCGCGGCGAGCGCGTCGTCGATCGGCTGCGCGGCCGGGTCAGACGCATCGACCAGATGCAGGACCACGTCGGCGCGCGCCACTTCGTGCCAGCTTCTTGCGATGCCGATGCGCTCGACTTCGTCGTCCGAGTCGCGCAGGCCCGCGGTGTCGATCACGTTCACCGGCACGCCTTCGATCTGGATCGCCTGCGCGATGCGGTCGCGGGTCGTGCCCGCCACCGGCGTGACG
>JAHEDN010000296.1 GCA_024641225.1 Burkholderiales bacterium
CTTCTTCTGGACGCTCGAGCACATGCTGCTGCCAATGCTGTTCATAGTGGCCATCCTGCTGCTGCTGTTCTTCGCCATCGACTCGCTGCTGTACCGCAAGGACCTTGCACTGGGGCTGAAGCGCGACCCGACGCCCGACTCGACGCTGCGCATCGAAGGCGGCGTCAACTTTCTGCTGCTGGCACTGGTCATTGGCGCGGTGCTGATGAGCGGCCTGGCCAAGACCGGCATCGAGGTCGACGTGCTCGGCCAGCACCTGATGCTCGAAGGGCTGATGCGCGACGTCACGTTCGTGGTTATCGCCGCGGTCTCGATGGCGGTCACAAAGAAAGCCACGCGCAAGGCAAACGAGTTCGGCTGGGGCCCGATCGAGGAGGTGGCCAAGCTCTTCTTCGGCATCTTCCTGACCATGGCGCCGGTGCTGCTGATGCTCAAGAGCGGCACCGCCGGCGCGTTCGCGCCGCTGGTGCGACTGGTCACCGATGCCAGCGGGGAGCCGGTCGACAGCATGTACTTCTGGCTCGCCGGCACCCTGTCGTCGTTTCTTGACAATGCGCCGACCTACCTGGTGTTCTTCAACCTGGCCGGCGGCGATCCGCAGCAGCTGATGACGACGCTGGCGCCGACGCTGCTGGCGATCTCCGCCGGGGCGGTCTTCATGGGTGCCAATACGTACATCGGCAACGCACCGAACTTCATGGTCAAGGCAATCGCCGAGCAGCGCGGTATCAGGATGCCCGGCTTCTTCGGCTACATGCTGTGGTCCGGCGCTATCCTGATTCCGATTTTCATCGTCATGACCTTCGTCTTCTTCCGATGAGCACCCCCGAAAAGCACCGCGTCGTCGTGACGCGCCGCCTTTACCCCTTCCTGATCGACGAACTGCGCACGGCGTACGCGCTCGATGACAACCAGGACGACCATCTGCTTTCGGCCGATGAGCTGGCGCAGCGGCTGGCGACCGCCGACGGCGCGCTGATCGTCGGCGGCGAACGCGTCGGCGACGCGCTGCTGGCGGGCACGCCGAGGCTGAAGGTGGTCGCCAATGTCGCGGTCGGCTACAACAACCTCGATCTGCCGGCGTGCACGAAGCACGGGGTCGTGGCGACGAACACGCCGGACGTGCTGAACGAAAGCGTGGCCGATCACGGCTTCGCGTTGCTGCTGGCCGCTGCGCGGCGCGTCGGCGAATCGGAGCGCTGGCTGCGCGTGGGCCTGTGGAAGCGCTGGACCTTCGACATGTTCCCGGGCGCGGACATCCACGGCAAGACGCTCGGCATCGTCGGCATGGGCCGCATTGGCCGGTCCATCGCGCGCCGCGCGGCGGGCTTCTCGATGCGCGTCATCTACCACAACCGCAAGCCGCTGCCTGCCGCGGAGGCTGCCGGCGCCGAGTGGGTCGGCAAGGAGGACCTGCTGCGCGAATCGGATCACGTGATCCTGATGGTGCCCTATGCGCCGAGCACGCACCACCTCATCGGCGCCGCGGAACTGGCGCTGATGAAGCCGACTGCGGTGCTGGTCAACCTGGCGCGGGGCGGCGTGGTCGATGACAGGGCCCTGATCCGGGCGCTGCGCGACGGGCGACTGGCCGCCGCCGGGCTCGACGTCTTCGAGGGCGAGCCGGAACTGAATCCGGGCTTTCTCGAACTGGAAAACGTCCTGATGACACCGCACATCGCATCGAGCACCCGGGCCACGCGCGAGGCGATGGCGCGGCTGGCGATGCGCAACCTCGCCGAAACGCTGGCCGGCCGCCGGCCGCCGTCGCTGCTGAATCCTGACGTGTGGGACCAGCGCCGGCGCTGACGACGAAGAAAGGACGCATCCGAAATGTCGGAGATCAAGTACAAGCGCATGCACCACCTGTCGATGAAGGACGCGAAGAAGATCGCGCAGAAGGCGGCCGACGATCTCGGCAGGGAGTACGACCTGGTCTCCGAATGGGAGGGCGACACGCTGCACTTTCACCGCGGCGGCGTCGACGGGCACATGCACGTGACCGCCCACGCGATCGACCTGAACGTGAAGCTCGGTTTCCTGCTTCGGCCGTTCAAGTCCGCCTTCGAGCATCACATCGAGCGCAACCTCGACGCGTTGCTGGCCACTGCGCCGAAGACGGCCGTCGCGGCCAAGGCGGCCAAGAAGGCGCCCGGTCGAAAGAAGGCTTAGGAGTCTGCGCTGCCGCGCAGCCTCCTAGCCCTGCCAGTTCAACAAGGCAGGTAGCGCAGCTGCGAAGGCGCCACGCCGACCGCCACCGGCGCGCCATCGGCGAATTTCGGCGTGCCGCCGAAGTGCGGCTGGTCCGCGGTCATCGCCAGTGTGCCGACACGCACGCGATACCGCGTCGTTTCGCCGAGGAACTCCGCGGCCTCGACGGTTCCGGCGAGCCACAGCAGCGACGGCTCGCGCGACGTGGCCGCATCCTGCAACTGCACCGCATGGGGGCGGAAGCTGATCGACACGCGCCCCGGCGGCGGTGTGTTGGCGCTGCCCGGCAGCCGCAGCGGGCCGACCCCCTCGGCGTCAAACCGCATCGCCTCGGTACCATCGGGCGACAGCACGCCGTCCAGCAGATTGGTCGTGCCGACGAAGCTGGCGACGAAGCGGTTCGCAGGAAAGTCGAAAAGCTCGGCTGGTGCGCCCACCTGCTGCAGGATGCCGCCGTCGAGCACGGCCATGCGGTCGGCGGTGGTCATCGCTTCTTCCTGGTCGTGGGTGACGAAGATCGTCGTGATGCCGAGCTTGCGCTGCAGCGCCAGCAGTTCCTGGCGCATCGTGACCCGCAGGTTCTTGTCGAGGTTCGACAGCGGCTCGTCGAGCAGCAGCACCTGCGGCTCGATCACCACCGTGCGCGCCAGCGCGACCCGCTGCTGCTGGCCGCCGGAGAGCTGGTTCGGGCGGCGCTGCGCGAACTCACGCAGGCCGACCAGATCGAGCGCAGCCTCGGTTCGCCGGCGCACTTCGTCACGGGCCACCTTGCGCTCGACCAGACCGAAGGAAACGTTGTCGAAGACCGTCATGTGCGGCCACAGCGCGTAGCTCTGGAAGACCATGCCGATGTTTCGTGCGTGCGGCGGGACGCCGCTGATGTCACGGCCGTCGACGAGCAGTTCGCCGCGGTTTTGCCGATTGAAGCCGGCAATGAGCCGCAGCAGCGTCGACTTGCCCGAGCCCGATGGCCCGAGCAGCGCGAAGAACTCGCCGGGCTCGATGTGCAGGCTCACGTCCTTCAGCACTTCGGTCCTGCCGTACGACAGACCGATGCCGCGGCATTCGACGGCGACTTTCCTCATCAGGATTCCTCGATCGGCTGCGCCAGCGCTGTTCGCTGCGTCGCGGCGCGCTCCATCACGCGGTGCGATGCATAAGTGCCGAGCGCCACGAGCAGCACCGCCAGCACGCCGAGCGCTGCACCGGGACCGCGGCCGGCCACCGACTGCATGTAGAGATAGATGCCGTAGCTCATCGGCGCCTGCGACTCCTTCACCACCAGCAGGATCGTCGCCGAGAGCTCCACTGCGGCGGTGATGAAGCTGGACACGAAGCCGGCGAGGATCCCGCCGGCCATCAACGGGATGACGATCCGCCTCACCGTTCGCCAGCCGCTAGCGCCGAGCATCTCCGCCGCCTCCTCGAGACTGACGTTGATCTGCTGCAGCGCGGCCATGCACGAGCGCAGCGCGTACGGCAGGCGGCGCACGGCGTAGGCGATCATGATCAGGATCCATGTCTGCGTGACCGGCACGCCGCCGACACTGACGCCCTGAAACGTGCGCAGGTAGCCGATCGCCAGCACGAGGCCCGGCACGGCGATCGCGCTGCTCGCCGCGAAATCGAGCCATTGCCGCCCGGGGATGCGTGTGCGCAGGATCAGATAGGCGATCGCGGTGCCGATCGCTACGTCGATCAGCGCCGCCAGCCCGCAGTACAGCAGCGTGTTCCTGATCATGAAGCTGCTGTCGGCGAACACGGTGCCGTAGTGCGCGAGCGTGTACGCGTCGGGCAGGGGCGCGAAGCTCCATACCTGCGCGATCGAAAGGATCGTGAGGCCGAGGTGGGGCGAGAGCACGACCAGCAGTACAAGGACGATTCCGCCGTAGGCAAGCAGCGATTCCCCCCGCGACAGCCTCCGCCGCGCCAGCCCGCCAGCGCCTTTCTGCACGGTGGTGTAGTCCTTGCCCTGCATCACCCGCACCGAAAGCCAAAGCGCGCCGATCGAAAACGCGATCATCATCACGCTGATCACGTAGCCCATCGGATCTTCCAGCCCGACCTGCGTGATGCGCAG
>JAHEDN010000297.1 GCA_024641225.1 Burkholderiales bacterium
ATCGTCACCGCCTGCCGCGACGCTGGGCAAGGCGACAAAGATATCGCCGGCCAAGATCCGACGACTGTCCAGCTGCAGGTCCGCGCGGGGGCCAGCGGCGACCCCAGGCGCATTGGTACGCAGCCAGGCGAGGATGTGCGCGACCTCAGCGCGGGGTCCGGTCAAAGCGCGCCCTCCCGTGGCTCGCCCTGACCGCGCGCCAGCACCGTCGGCGTCGCGTCCGGTGGCACCTGCAGCGCTCGCAGACTGCGCGCCGCGACTTCGGCAAAAACGGGCGCGGCCACCTGGCCGCCGTAGAACTGACCTGCGTCCGGCTCGTCGATCATCACTGCAACTACGATGCGGGGCTTCGACACCGGCGCAAAGCCGGCGAATGACGCGACGTACTCGCTGACGTAGCGGCCGTTGCGCAGCTTGCGCGACGTGCCCGTCTTGCCGGCAACCCGGTAGCCTTCGATGCGTGCTCGCGGCGCCGTGCCTCCATTGCCTACCGCCATCTCCAGCATGCCGCGCATCGCGGCGGCGGTTTCCGGACGCAGGGCCGGGATCGATGCAGGCGGCGCATCGAGCTTGACCAGGCTCAGCGGCACGAGGTCGCCGTCGCGTGCAAAGACCGTGTAGGCGCGCGCGAGTTGCAGCAACGACACCGACACGCCATAGCCATAGGCAATCGTCGCCTGTTCGATCGGTCGCCACGAACTGGCGGGCCGAAGCCGCCCGGCGACCGCACCGATCGCCACACGTGGCGCCTGGCCAAAGCCCACCTTGGTATACAGATCCCAAAGCGTCTCGGCCGGCAGGTCCAGCGCGATCTTCGCCGTGCCGACGTTGCTCGATTTGGCCACCACTTCCGCCACGGTGAGCAGGCCGTGGGCATGCGCGTCACCGATGGTGCGGCCGCCGATGGTCAGCTTGCCGGGGGCCGTCTGGATGTGCTGCTGCGGCGATACCTTGCCGGCCTCGATCGCAGCTGCAACCGAGAACGGTTTCATCGTCGAGCCCGGCTCAAAGGTATCGGTCAGCACGCGATTGCGCACCGCTGCCTTCTGCCATTGGTCGCGACTGTTCGGATCGAAGCTCGGCCAATTCGCCAGAGCCAGGATTTCGCCGGTGCCGGCGTCGAGGACGATCACCGCGCCCGCCTTCGCCTTGTTCGTCGCGACGGCGTCCTTCAGTGCACTGAACGCGATGAACTGAATGCGGCTGTCGATGGACAGCCGAACATCGTTGCCATCGGCCGGCGCGAGCAGCCAGTCCTCCTCGACCACGTTGCCGAGCCGATCCTTGATCACGCGCCGGCTGCCGGTCCGGGCAGCCAGTACCGCGTCCCAGGCAAGCTCGACGCCTTCCTGCCCGCGATCCTCGACGTTCGTGAAGCCGGTCACGTGCGCAACCGCCTGGCCTTCCGGATAGTGACGCTTGAATTCGGGGCTCTGATGTATGCCGGCCAGCTTCAGCGCCTGCACTTTCTTCGCTACCTCCATGTCGACCTGCCGGCGGAGGAACGTGAACTTGCGGTCATCGTCAGCAAGCCTGCGCTTGACTTCCGCAAGCGGCATTTGGAGCAGCCGCGCAAGCTGCGCCAATTGCTCCGCGCTGGCGTCGACATCGTCCGGAATCGCCCAGACGGCTCGCGCCGGTACCGAGGCGGCAAGCACGACGCCGTTGCGATCGAGCACCTTGCCCCGCGTCCCGGGCACGTCGAGCGTGCGTGCGTATCGGACCTCGCCCTGACGCTGCAGGAAATTCGTTCCCCCGCCGCCCTGGAGGTAGACGGCGCGGACGCCGAGTGCGAAAAAGCTGACGAACAGCAACAGCAGCAGGATGCGTGAACGCCATGCCGGAAGCCTGACAACCAGCAGCGGATTGGCCGAGTAAGAGACTCGTGCCGCGCGCGTCTTCGCACCGCCGGCACCGCGACGGGAGACGAGCGCCCGAATCATCGCCGCCGCACCTCGCCCGACGACGCCGCTGCTACGTCCACGGAGGCCGCCTCGGGCAGGAACACGGTCTGCTTGCTTTCCGTCGGCCGCAAGCCGAGGTTCCGCGCCGCAGCGGCCACCGCAGCCGGCTGCGCCGCCTTGCCCAGATCGACACGCAGCCGGTTGCCATCCGCCTCGAGTTCCTTCGTCTGGGTTTGCAGCCGGCCCAGTTCGACGAACAGGCCGCGCGCCCGGTGCTGCGAAGTGACCAGCAACAGACAGGCGAGGACGAGCAGCAATGCCAGCAAACCGACTGCCGCAGTGGCGCTCACCGTTCTCCCGTTCATGGCGCGCGCGCCGGACGAAGCGGTGCATCCGTCCGCTCGGCGACCCGCATCACAGCCGAGCGCGCGCGGGGATTTGCCGCCACTTCGGCCGCATCGGGCTTCACGCGCGCAACGCCGCGCAACGTTGGCTGCGGCATTTCGCTCGCCCTTAGCGGCAGCCGCCCCAGCCCTTGCTCCGGACGCGCATGCGCTTCGATGAAGCGCTTGACGAGTCGATCCTCGAGCGAGTGGAAGCTGATCACGACCAGCCGGCCGGAGGGAGCGAGCAATGACACCGCCTGCTCGAGCACTAGCGCCAACTCCTCGAGTTCCTGATTGACGTGAATCCGTACAGCCTGAAACGTCCTCGTGGCTGGATGCTGGGCCGCATCCCGGCGGCTGCGGACGGCGATTGCGCCGGCAACGACTTCGGCCAGGTCCGCAGTCGTAGCGACGGGCCGCCCTGCCTCGCGGCGAGCCACAATCGCCTTTGCAATCGGTGCAGCAAACCGCTCTTCGCCGTATTCACGAATCACTCGCGTCAGTTCTTGGAAGGTCGCTGAGGCCAACCATTCGGCCGCCGTGACGCCGCCGCTGGTGTCCATCCGCATGTCCAATGGCGCATCGACGCGCCACGAAAAGCCACGAGCCGCCTCGTCGATCTGCGGCGAGGAAACGCCCAGGTCCAGCAGCAACCCCTGCACCCGCGTCGCGCCAAGAGCCATCAGCGTCGCCGACAAGCGTGAAAAGCGCGTGTGGACAAAGTGAAATCGCGAATCGGCGACCGCAGCGGCAGCGGCGGCCGCCTGCGGATCGCGGTCCAGCGCGATCAGCCGTCCTTGCCGGGAGAGCCTGTCGAGGATCCGCCTCGAATGTCCGCCGCGACCGAAAGTCGCATCGACATAGACGCCGTCCGGATCCGTCACCAGGTAATCGGTCGCCGGCGCCGCCAGAACGGTGAGATGCGCCGCCGGCGCGTTTGCTGGCACGACCGACGCCCACTCGCTCAGACCGAGAAGTCATCAGCGGCGTCGAGGCCGCCTTCGGCGAGTTGTTTCTTCTCGATCTCGTCCATCCGCATGGGCTCCCACAATTCGAAGTGTTCGCCGACACCGGAGAGGAACGCGTCCCGCTCCAGACCTGCCGCCGCCCGCAGTTCGGGGGCGATCAGGATGCGTCCCGAGTTATCGAGTTCCAGGTCGACGGCACTGCCGATCAGGATCCGCTGCAGCACGCGACGCGAGTGAGGCAGCCGCGCAAGTTCGGCCCGCTTCTGTTCCCAGCGCGGCCGTGGGTAAACCAACAGGCAGCCATCGGGATGCCGGGTCAGGGTCACGCGTCCGTCGCATTGCGCGACGAGTGCGTCCCGATGCCGGGCCGGTACCGAAATCCGCCCCTTCGCATCCAGCGTCAGCTTCGACAGCCCCTGGTACAAGTCCCCGCCCCGCGTCGGCTGTGAGAACGTGCCTCGGGTCGGCCCACATCCGCCCCGGGACTAGTGGAGGCACTTTACTCCACTATTTCCCACATTTCTCCACAGCGCGACTTTAGTTCAGCCCTCGCAGATGGGTCAAGGCGTGAATCTATTTTTTCTTAATTACAACAATGACTTACTCGGTCGGATCCGGATGTTGACCGACAAATCTTCATCGAATGAAAGAGATACAAGTCAAAGTGGAAGTGGCTTCTCAGACAGTGGCTACCTTGCTCACCAGCAAGACACAGGTTGACTCAGTTCCGGTGCCACAGGAATGGCGCAACGCCAATGGCGCGCCGGCACCCGAAGCCAGATCAGGCAAGCGGAAAACACGGACCCGACAGAGACCGCGTTGGCCGCTGCCCGGTCGAATCCCTGCGAGAAGTGCAAAGTCCGCCTGTACGCCGGATTCTGTACAACGGGTCGCCCCGCTGTGGCGGTCATTCGTCTAGGCGCGTACTCGCGTGCGCGCTCAAGCCACCTACCCGCAGCCTCCCCGAGCAGGATCGCCGGCTGCCTATTTGGTGTTGCTGCGCGTAGAGATTGCCCGTTTCACCCGGC
>JAHEDN010000298.1 GCA_024641225.1 Burkholderiales bacterium
CTCTGTCCAAATCGGCGACCGGCCGCGCCAACATTGCCGCGAGGAAGAACGCCAGCAGGTGGCCTTCGGCGAAGGTCTGGAAGTGCGAATTCAGCAGCGACGTGGCGCACCAGGCCAGCAACATGGCGGCCGCGATGACGCGCGTGCGGCCACCATCGCCGCGGTCCGCGAGCGCGAGCGCAATGAACGCGAGAAAGGCCAGCAGGCCAACGATCCCCTGCTCGGCAAGGAAGAACAGATACTGGCTGTGCGGGTCGCCCGAACTCAGGATCCGCCAGTCGGTGTACTTGTCCTTCACGTGGGTCGCGTATGCCCGCTCGAAGCCCCCGCTGCCGAGACCGAACCAGGGCCGCTCGCGGACCAGCTCCAGGGTGTTCTCGTAGAGAACCGCGCGAACACCCATCGAAGCGTTCTGGCCGGCGGTTTGCGCCGACTGCCACTCCTGCAGCGCCAGATCGAGACGATCGCGAGCCAGCGGCGAAAAGACCAGCGCGCCGGTGAACAGCGCTGCCAGCGTCACCGCCATCGCCAGGCTGCGCCGCCGGCGCACGCTCGCGGCAGCGAACACGAGCAGCATCACCGCGAGCGCAACGTACCCGCTGCGCCCGGGCGTGACCAAAGTCATGTTCAGGACGAAGAGGACAACGGCTACCGCCGCCGCGCCTCGACCAGCGCGCCCGAGGTCGGGTCGACCGGCCATCCAAAGGGAAAGAAGCGCGGCTACCGCAAACGCCATGGACTGGGTGCTGTGATTCCTGAGCAGAGTGCCGGCCGGGTCAGACAACGCGGTGGGCAGGCGCGCCGCGGCTGCGACCATGCCGAAGGAGATCATCGCAGCCAGCGCGCAAACGGCGACATAGACCACGATCATTCGCTGCTTCCATGCCGCCGGCCCGAAGAGCGCCAGCACGACAGGGATGATCCACAGCCTGCGCCAGGTGTAGAAGGCGTCCAGCCGATCGCTCCACGGCGCGCTGCTCCACAGCATCCCAAGCGCGACCACCGCCACGACCACGGCTGCGCCGATTGCAAGGGGCTGCCTGACCGCCTGCCGAAGCCTCGTAGTCGCCTGCCCGCTCGCGAAGAAGCAGGCCAGCATCAGGACGATCGCCGCATTGGCCAGCGGCGGCGAGACCACCACGGTGCACGCACCGACGATGGCTGCCCAGCGCGATGCATCGATCCAGCGGGACGACGCAGCGCCTGCACCCGCGCCGGCCAACCCGATCTCGCGCACGGCACCTTCTATCGCCATAGCTGGTAAAGATACTTGCGGCGCAGCCGCTCGAGGCGATAGCGCAACCCCTGCAGCCAGTTCGGAGGCGCCGGCTCGAGCGAGGTCCTGAACAGGCCGAGCTTGCTGCCCTGCTCGACCACCGGGTCCTCCAGCCAAAGAAACCGGATACCTGCCTGCCGGTCGATCATTTCGAACGTCACGTCGATCGGCTTGCGCATCGGCTGCGAGTCGATCGCTGCGAGCCGCAGGCGCACCTCCTCGGCGCCGGCGATGTAGGAGTCCGCAAACCGGCCCTTGCTCGCCTCGTAGACGCGGCGCCCCGGCTGTCGCCGGCTCGCCGGCGTGTAGAAATTGCCACCGGCGCCGATGTAGATGACGAACGGGTGCGGCAGGTCGCGCGTCTCGGCGAGCGCCGCCGTGATGCCTTCGACGAATCCGTCGGCGAGCACGACGTCGTCCTCCAGCACGAGGCAATGCTGCCAGCTGTGCGCGGCGATCCGTTGCAGCGCTTCGACATGCTTCAGCGCGCAGGACTTCTGGCCGCGGTTCAGTTCGTCGCCTGCGAAGCAGCGCCGATCCAGCTCGGGAGTGATCTCGTCCGCGTCGAAGTCGTGGATGAATTCGCCCTGCAGTCCGAAGCGGGCGAGCTGCGCCTCGACATGCCGGCGGCGGTCGACGAAGCTCTTCGCGTTGACGATGAGAATCGCGTCAAGGCCGAGCGCATGCATGCGCGCCGCGGCGGCGGGCTGCCCGTCGGCGGCGCTCACACGTCACTTCCGCGGCTGGCGACCGAGCAGGTAGAACTCTTCATTGGGCCGCATGGCGATCATGTTCGCCATCCGGTTCGACAGCGCGAAGAACGCCGCCACCGCGCCGATGTCCCAGATGTCCTCGTCGGAAAAGCCCGCTTCACGCAGCGCGGCAAAATCGGCATCGCCGACCGCGTGCGATTCAGTGGCCACCTTCATCGCGAAGTCGAGCATCACCCGCTGGCGCGGCGTGATCTCCGCCTTGTTGTAGTTGACGGCCACCTGGTCGGCCACGCGCGGGTTCTTGGCGCGGATGCGCAGGATCGCGCCGTGCGCCACCACGCAGTACGGACAGCGGTTGACGCCGCTGGTCGCCACCACAATCATCTCGCGCTCGGCCTTGGTCACCCCGCTCTCCTTCTCCATCAGCGCGTCGTGATAAGCGAAGAAGGCACGGAACTCGTCAGGACGATGCGCCAGCGTCAGAAACACGTTGGGCACGAAGCCGGACTTCTCCTGGACCGCGACGATGCGTTCGCGGATGTCGTCGGGCAGGTCCTTCAACTCGGGGACGGGATAACGGCTGATCGGCAGCGACGTGCCGGGCGAAGTGGAGTTCATGCGGCAACCTCCGTGGTCTGGACAGAAGAAAACTGGATCCGGTGCAGGTGGGAATAGAGACCGCCGCGCGCCAGCAGTTCGGCGTGGCGGCCCGTTTCGACGACGCGGCCTGCTTCGAGCACGACGATGCGCGAGGCGGCCTCGATGGTGGACAGGCGGTGCGCGACCACGAACGTCGTGCGGCCCTTCATCAGCCGGTCGAGCGACGCCTGGATGAAGCGCTCCGACTCGGAGTCGAGCGCCGAGGTGGCCTCGTCGAGCAAAAGGATCGGCGCATCCTTGAGCAGTGCGCGGGCGATCGAAAGCCTCTGGCGCTGGCCCCCGGAGAGCTTCACCGCGTTCTCGCCGATCCTCGCATTGAATCCGGCCGGCAGCGACTCGACGAACGGCAGCAGGTACGCGGCATCGGCCGCGGCGCGGATCTGTTCCATCGATGCACCACGGCAGCCGCCGTAGGCGATGTTGGCCGCGATCGTGTCGTCGAACAGCACCACGTCCTGCGACACCAGTGCGATCTGGCGCCGCAGGCTCGCGCGCGTCAGGTCACGCACCGGGATACCGTCGATGCGAATCTCGCCGGACGAGGCCTCGAGAAAGCGCGGCAGCAGGTTGATCAGCGTGGTCTTGCCGGCCCCCGACGGGCCGACCAGCGCAACGGTCTCGCCGGGCGCGACGTCGAGGCTCACGGCCGCCAGCACCGGTTCGGCTCCGCCCGGGTACGTGAAGGAGACGCGATCCAACGTCACGCGCCCGGCTGCGCGATCGATTTCGCGGTTGCCGGTTTCCTCCTCCTCCGCCGAGTCGATCATCGCGAACACGCTCTCGCCCGCCGCCATCATGCGCGCCAGCGGGCCGCTGATCGAAGCCAGCCCGCGGATGGGGTTCAGCACCATGATCGCGGCAGCCAGAAAGGTGACGAATTCGCCGGGCGACAGCCCGCCTGCCCGCGCCTGCCATAGCGCAAGCGAGAACAGCAGGGCCAGGCCGACCGACGACACGATCTGCGTGACCGGGGTGGCCGCCGACCAGGCGACCTGCATCTTGGTCGCGATTCGACGCAGCGTGTGGTTGATCCGGTCGAAGCGCTCGCGCTCCTGCCGCTGGGCGCCATAGACCTTGATCACGCGGCTGCCTTCGTGGGCCTCCTGCACGGCGCTCGTCAGTTCGCCGAGCATCGCCTGACTGCCGACCGCCAGGTGCCGCAAGCGGCGCGAGAAGGCGCGCAGCGCGAAGCCGATGACGGGTGCCACTACCAGTGCCAGCAGGGTCAGCTGCCAGTTGTAGTACAGCAGCACGCCGAGCAGGGCCACGACCGTGAGCGAATCACGCACCGCCGTGGACATCACTTCCGCCGCCGCGTTCAGCGCATTCGATGCCTCGTTGACGAACTTCGATGTCACGAGGCCCGACGGCGTCGCTTCGAACGTCGACTGCGGCCAGGCCAGCAGTTTGTCGAACATCCGCCCGCGCAGCTGCAGCAGCACCGACTGCGAGATGCGGTTCAGCAGGATGGCGCTGCCAAATCCGGCCGTGCCCCTGAGCGCGATCACACCGACGAACGCCAGTGGCAGCCACATGCCGGCGCCGGGGTCGCGCTGGATCAGTCCGACGTCGACCAGGTTGCCGGTCAGGCGCGCCAGCAGCGCATCGGCGGCTGCGG
>JAHEDN010000299.1 GCA_024641225.1 Burkholderiales bacterium
GACGCCGATCTGGAAGACACGGTTCTCGTAGCTGTTCAGCGCAAGCAGCGTGCCGCTCGTTGCCATACCCACCGCGTCGATGGCGTTGAGAACCAAGTCTGGCGTCAGGCCGGCGAAAGGCGGAGCAGCGGCCTCGTCCATGCCGGCATCGTACGCGGCACGCGCTCAGCAAAGATTTGGCAAGTCGCAAGCAACCATTTAAGAGCACGGTTTCGGGGCGGCCCGGAAACTGCTTCCCGCTGGCCGCGCGCCGCGCGGTGCTCCGAATACCGATCTCACGCGAGGCACCGATGACGACGAATCCCACTGAGGCCGACCGCGTCTCGCTACTCGAGACGATGCTGCTGATCAGCACCTACGAGCAACGACTGGCGGCCCTGAACGCCGGCGGCGCGCCCGGCACCTGCACCGCGATCGGACAGGAGGCCGTGGCCGCGGGCGTAATGCGCGCGCTCACCGCCAACGACCGGATCCTGACCAACCACCGCAGCACCGGCCACTTGCTGGCGCGCGGCGCCAACCCGGGCCGGCTGATGGCCGGGGTGATCGATCTGCGCACGCTCAAGCCGCTCGACACGGAAACCGTGCTTTCGTCCAATCGCAGGACCGGACGGCTGGTCGTAGTTCGCGAAGCGGCGGCGCCGTTCGGCTCGTGCTAACTTGCCGGCCCGCAAGGAGGATGGGCCGATGCCCGCACACGAATACCTACGCCGCATCCTCAATGCGCGCGTCTACGACGTCGCCGAGGAAACGCCGCTGGAAGTGGCGCCGCAGTTGTCGGCGCGACTGGGCAACCGCGCGCTGCTCAAGCGTGAGGACCTGCAGCCGGTGTTCAGCTTCAAGCTGCGCGGCGCCTACAACAAGATGGTCAACCTGACGCGGGCACAGCTGAAGCGCGGCGTGATCGCCGCCAGCGCCGGCAACCATGCGCAGGGCGTCGCGCTCGCCGCGGCCAAGCTCGGCTGCCGGGCGGTGATCGTGATGCCGGTGACGACGCCGCAGGTGAAGATCGACGCGGTGCGCGCGCGCGGCGCCTCGGTGGTCCTGCACGGCGATTCTTACTCCGACGCATACGACCACGCACTGGCCCTGCAGAAGAAGAAGGGCCTGACGTTCGTGCACCCGTTCGACGACCCGGACGTGATCGCCGGCCAGGGCACGATCGGCATGGAGATCCTGCGCCAGCATCACCCCACCGAAGACGGGCCGATCCATGCCGTGTTCGTCGCGATCGGCGGCGGCGGGCTGATCGCCGGGGTGGCCGCCTACATCAAGGCGCTGCGGCCCGAGATCCTCGTGATCGGCGTGCAGACCGAGGATTCCGACGCGATGGCGCGCTCCTTTGCCGCCGGCCGCCGCGTGCAACTGCACGACGTCGGACTCTTTTCAGACGGCACCGCGGTACGGATGGTCGGCGAGGAGACCTACAAGCTGGCCAGGCTGTACGTCGACGAAGTGATCACCGTCGACACCGACGCGATCTGCGCCGCGATCAAGGACGTGTTCCAGGACACGCGCTCGATCCTCGAGCCGGCCGGCGCGCTGGCCATTGCCGGCATGAAGAAGTACGCCGAGCGCGAGCGACTGAAGGGCAGGACGCTGGTCGCAGTCGCCTGCGGCGCGAACATGAACTTCGATCGCCTGCGATTCGTCGCCGAACGCGCCGAGGTGGGCGAGCAGCGCGAAGGCGTTTTCGCGGTCACGATCCCGGAGGAGCGCGGCAGCTTCAAGCGCTTTTGCGCGCTGGTCGGCCGCCGCAACGTGACCGAGTTCAACTACCGGATCGCCGACAGCCGCGAGGCGCACATCTTCGTCGGTATCCAGCTGGCCGACCGGCGCGATGCGCGCGTGCTGGCGAAGAGCTTCGAGAAGCACGGCTTCGCCGCACTCGATCTCACCGACGACGAGCTGGCCAAGCAGCACCTGCGGCACATGGTCGGCGGCCGCTCGCCACTGGCCCACGACGAGCTGCTGTACCGCTTCGAGTTTCCCGAGCGGCCCGGCGCGCTGATGAAATTCCTCACCAGCATGTCGCCGAACTGGAACATCTCGCTGTTCCACTATCGCAACCAGGGTGCCGACTACGGCCGCATCCTGGTCGGCATGCAGGTGCCGGCCGACGAGAAGAAGAAGCTGCGCGAGTTCCTCGCGACGCTGGGCTACCGGCACTGGGACGAGAGCGGGCACCCGGCCTATCGCCTGTTCCTCGCCTGACGGCGGCGGGCCGCTCGAGGCGCCAAGCCGCGGCGCGGGGGCGCCAGGATCGCGCGGCCGTACGAGGACGGCTGCCGAATCTTCACGCTGCGAGAAGCCGAATCTCCGACAGCGCCAATACGACCTGCGGCCACACACTTTGCGGGAATCACCTGACCGCCATCGCGGCAGGACCACAAGGAGGCAGCCATGGATCCGTCGATTGCGGCGATCGAGGTGGCCGCGGCACGCTGGGAACAGTGGGTTGGCGCCACGCTGCGAGCCGAGCGCTTTCGCGCCCTGGCGGCGGCTGCCCGACAGCCGCGCCGCGGTGCGGCACCGTCGCGCGGCCGCCCGCGGGCACGCAGCAGCCTGCTGTGGATGCTGGCCGTCAGCGCGCTGGGCTTCTGGTTGCTGCGTTAGGGGAAACCGCGGCCCCGTCCGGATCGCGCCCTAAACTTCGAGCGTGAGCGCGATCGAGCACGTCATCCGCGGCCGGACCACCGACCTTGGCGGCTTTGCCGTGCGGCGGCTGCTGCCGTCAGCGGCAACGGCCGCAGTCGGGCCGTTCGTCTTCGTCGACCACATGGGTCCGGCGCAGTTCACCGCGGGCGCCGGAATCGACGTTCGGCCACATCCGCACATCGGCCTTGCGACCGTCACGTACCTCTTCGAAGGCGAGTTCTTGCACCGCGATTCGCTCGGCACGGAGCAGCGCATTGCGCCCGGCGACGTGAACTGGATGATTGCCGGTCGCGGCATCGTGCACTCGGAGCGAACGCCGGGCGGGGTGCGCGCGGCGCCGCACCGCGCCCACGGCGTGCAGACCTGGGTCGCGCTGCCCGAGGCGCACGAAGACGCCCCGCCGGCCTTCGAGCATCATCCGGCGCACTCGTTGCCGCGCGTCGAGTTTCCCGGGGCGACGGTGACCGTGATCGCCGGCGACGCCTTCGGCCGCCGATCGCCGGTGAGCGTGCTGTCGCCGACGCTGTACTGCACGGCGCTGCTCGCGGCAGGTGCCGCACTGCAACTCGCGGCCGAACACGAGCAGCGCGCAGTCTATGTCGTCGAGGGTGCCGTGACGATTGACGGCGCGGTCATCGAGGAGGGCGCGATGGCCGTGCTCGCCGGCGGCGTCGAGGTCGTGCTGCATGCCGCTGCCGGCGCGCGGCTGATGCTGCTCGGCGGCGCACCGGTCGGAGCGCCTATCGTGCATTGGAACTTCGTCGCCTCGTCGCGCGAACGCATCGACCGTGCGCGCGAGGAGTGGTCGCGCTACGGCGATCCTGCTGCGCGCGTACGGTTCGGCCGCGTGCCGGGAGAAACCGAGTACATCCCGCTGCCGGCGCGCTGACCGGCCTCGCCTGCTGTCGGGCGAACGAGAGCGGACCCGCGCACCGCGGCCACGCGCCTGCGGCACCGCCACTAGAATCCGTGCCGTTGCATGGAGGTTCCCGTAATGCAGTCGATTGTTGCCAGCCCCACCCTCCGACCGCGTTCGTCTAACGCCGGCGCCAGGAAGCATGCCTCGGCACGCAAGCGATCCGCTGCGCGCCGAGACGCCGCGCGCCGCCGCCTGGTCACGCTGACGCGGCTGATGGACGGCCTGTTCGAAATCCCGATCCTCGGCCGCCGCGCCGGACTCGACGCGCTGCTCGGCCTGGTGCCGGTGGCCGGCGACCTGGCCTCCGCCGGCATCGGCCTGTACCTGGTATTCGAGGCGCGAGAGCTCGGCGCTTCGCGCCGGCTGCAGGTGCGGATGATCGGAAACCTGGTGCTCGACTTCGCGGTCGGCGCAGTGCCGGTGCTTGGCGATTTCTTCGACGTGCTGTATCGCGCGCACTATCGCAACCTCAGGATGCTGCAGCGGGAACTCGGCGAGCCGTACATCGACGCCGACCTGCGCTGAGCACCTGTCTTCGCTGACCTGGGCGCGTCGGGCCCGGCTCGCCATGCGGGCCGGGCCCTGCGAGGCGCCGCGGCGGCGACGACTCCAGTTCGAGCTTTCCACGGAGAAGCGATGCCAACACAGAAGACGCGAGCGTCCTCCCGCGCGGGCGCCGGGCAG
>JAHEDN010000300.1 GCA_024641225.1 Burkholderiales bacterium
ATCGTGCCGGTGTTCCCGGCGAGCTGCCGCCAGGTCGGCGACGCGCGCAGCGACCGCGCGGGCACCGCGTGGGTTTTCGTCAGCCGGCTCGAGTGCAAGGGCGGCCTCGCGGGCCAGACGGTCGGCATCGAGGGGCTCGAAGCCTTCACGACCGACGTGCTGGTCCGCGTGCAGCACGGCGACGGCAGCGTCGAAACGCACGTGCTCAAGCCGATCCAGCCGTCGGTCACGCTGCGCAGCGCGGGCGACACGCGCCGCGGCATCGGCGCGTACCTTTACCTCGGCATCGAGCACATCCTGCTTGGCGTCGACCACCTGCTGTTCGTGCTCGGGCTGCTGCTGATCGTCGGCAACCGCTGGATGCTGCTGAAGACGGTGACCGCCTTCACGGTCGCGCACAGCATCACGCTGGCGGTCGCGACCTTCGGCATCGCGAAGGTGGCGCCGGCGCCGTTGAACGCGGCCATTGCGCTGTCGATCCTTTTCCTCGGGCCAGAGATCGTGCGGCGCTGGCGCGGACAGACCAGCTTCACGATCCGCCACCCATGGGTGGTCGCGTTCGCCTTCGGCCTGCTGCACGGCTTCGGTTTCGCCAGCGGACTGGCCCAGCTCGGCCTGCCGAAGGACGAGATTCCGCTCGCGCTGCTGCTGTTCAACGTCGGCGTCGAAATCGGGCAGCTTGCGTTCGTGCTTCTGATCCTGCTGCTCGAGCGCGCGTTCCGCCAGCTCGAGATCCACTGGCCGAGGATCATCGAGCGGCTGCCAGGCTACGCCGTGGGCACGCTCGGCGCATTCTGGACGATCCAGCGGGTAGCCATTCTGCTGCGAGGCATCGCGTGAGCGAGAAGATCTCGAAGCAGACGTGGGCTGCGTTTCTCCGTGCAGCGTTGCTTGCGATCGCAACTGCGCCGGCTGTCGCACTGGCGCACGAGGAGACCGGGCAAGCCGCAGGAATCCTTGCCGGGCTCGCGCATCCGGTCTCGGGCCTCGACCATGTGCTGGCGATGATCGCGGTGGGGCTGTGGGGTGCGGTACTTGGCGCACCGGCGATCTGGGTGCTGCCGGTGGCGTTTCCGCTGGTGATGGCGCTCGGCGGTCTGCTGGGGTTGCTCGGCATTCCTGTGCCTGGCGTCGAGATCGGCATCGCGGTGTCCGCCATCGTGCTCGGCCTGATGGTGCTGGCCGAGGTCCGACCTGCGCTCTGGCTGGCGGCCGCGATCGTCGCATTCTTCGCCGTCTTCCACGGCCACGCGCATGGGCGCGAGTTGCCGGAAGGCACGAGTGCGCTGCTCTACAGCCTCGGCTTCGTCGTGGCCACCGGCCTGCTGCACGCAGCCGGCATCGTGCTCGGCGTTGCGCACCGCTGGGCCGTGGGTCGTCAGGCGGTGCGCGTCGCGGGCGGCGGCGTGGCGCTTGCTGGCCTCTTCTTCCTGTGGCGGGCGATCACGTGAAGGCGAGGGCGGTCATCGCGATACGCGCAACGGGCGCGCTGCTCGCCGTCGTCGCGGCGCCGGCGCAGGCGCACCTCGTCGAGACGGGTTTCGGCGCGTTCTACGACGGCATCGCGCATGTCGCGCTGACACCGTCGGACCTGCTCGTGGTCGTGGCGCTGGCGCTGCTCGCCGGGCAGCGCGGCACGCAGGCTGCGCGCTGGGCGCTGCTCGCCCTGCCGCTGGCGTGGCTTGCCGGCGGGGCAATCGGTGCGGCCGTTGCGACGGGCGCGACGTTGACGCTGCTGACGACACTGACGTTCGGCATTGCCGGAGCACTGGTCGCCCTGAACGCAAGACTGCCGGTATCCGGCGTCGCCTTGCTGGCCGTGGCGGCCGGGCTGGCGCACGGCTATGTGAACGGCGGCACCATCGCGCCGGGCGGCGCCGGCAGGCTGGGGCTCGCGGGCGCCGTGACGGCAGCGTTCTGCCTGTTTTCGATCGTCGCGGCGCAGGTCACCACGATCCGGGTCGGTTGGGCGCGGATTGCGGTGCGCGTCGCCGGAAGCTGGCTTGCCGCTGCCGGCATCCTGATGCTGGGCTGGCTCGCGCGCTCCGGCCTCTGAGCCGCGCGGGCGGGCGGTACCGCTGGCGCAGGACAAGGGGGCAACTCAGCTCACTTAGGCGGAGTGACTGGCCAGGATCCCGTCGGACAAGACGGGCATCGTCGCGAAGTCGATGGACCTGACGCCCGGGGAAGCGAGGAAGTTCTGGCCGCTTTACGACGCGTTCCAGCGCGAGCTGGCCGTGCCGCAGAGTTCGATCGCACGGGCCGTGAACGACTACGTCGCCCGGGCAGTCGATGACGGACGAAAACGCCAAGCGCCTCATCGAGCAGGTCCCGACCGCAGCGAGAGACGGAGCCCGCCTGCGCGAGGGGCACTTCGGGCAGCTGCTGAAAGTGCGTGCCGCGCCCGGGGCGGCGCGCTGCATCCAGTCGGATACCGCCAGTCGCTACCGGCTTGTTATCGTGTTACCCATGAGCGAGCAGCCGCACAGCCCCTGGCACCGCGTCCGCGACGAGATCACCGGCGGACGCCAATGGCTCGACCGCGCCGTCGTGCTGACCTACGCGGTCATCACAGGCCTCGTCGTCGTCGGCTTCACGCTGCTGGCCGAGTCCGCGATCGAGACTTTCGGCCATCTCAGCCGGCTCGGGACGATCGGCCGGTGGCTGCCGTTGCTGTGGACCCCGGCCCTCGCGGTGGGCCTGCTGTGGATCACGCGGCGATTCGCACAGGGGACGCAAGGATCGGGAATTCCTCAGGTCGTCGCAGCGCTCGAATACCCGATGCTGGAGAAGCAGCAGTCGAGGCTGGTTTCCCTCTCGCTGTCGTTGAAGAAGATCGTGCTCGTCTCCGGCGGGCTGCTGGCCGGCCTGTCGATCGGACGGGAAGGGCCGACCGTGCAGGTGGGCGCAGGCGTGATGCAGCATGCGCGCCGCTGGCTGTCGCAGCAGTCGACGATCGACACCCACGACCTGATCGTTGCCGGCGCGGCCGCCGGCATCGCCGCCGCGTTCAACACGCCGCTGGGCGGCATCATCTTTGCAATCGAGCAGCTTTCGCGACGGCGCAGCTTTTCCCACAGCGGGCTGGTGATCATCAGCATCGTCATGGCCGGGCTGGTCGCCGTTGCATTGCTGGGCAACCTGACCTACTTCGGCGAGTTGCGCGCTCAGCAGTTGACCTTGTCGCTGATTACGCCGGGACTGGCGGTGGCGATCGTGTGCGGGTTGGCGGGCGGCCTGTTCTCGCGCCTGATCGTCACGTCTTTCCTTGGGCTTCCGGATCGGTTTTCTTCGTATCGCGCGCAGCATCCGTTGAAGTTCGCCGCCGCCTGCGCGCTGGCGGTCGCGGTGATCGGCATCGTCAGCGGCCAGGCCACGGCGGGTGCGGGCTACGTCCCCACGCGCGCGCTGCTCGAAGGACAGGACGAGTTGCCGGCGCTCTACACGCTGCTGAAGTTCTGCGCCACCTGGCTGTCGGCGTGGTCGGGACTGCCGGCCGGCGTCTTCGCGCCCTCGCTCGCGATCGGTGCAGGCATCGGTCGCGACGTCGCGTGGCTCGCCGGTCTCAGTGGACCCGCGGCGATCCCGTTGATCGCATTCGGGATGGTCGGTTTCCTGTCGGCCTCCACGCAGGGACCGTTGACGGCGTTCATCATCGTCATGGAGATGGTCGCGGGCCAGTCGATGGTGCTGAGCCTGATGGCGGTCGCACTGGTTGCCACCGGCGTGTCGCGTCTGCTGACGCCGCCGATGTTCCTCGAACTCGCGGCGCTGCTCGTGCCGCAGGGCGGCGCGGTGTCGCCCGTCCCCGTGAAAGACCCCCCGTAGGCGCCGGCCGTCGAGAAGGGTTTCCCAAGCCAGCGCCGGACGGCCGAATCGAGAAAGAGCAATTCTGTGATCACGGAGCGAACCCGATTGGAAGCCGACGAAATCCGCCGCTCAGTGCTGGCGACAATCAGGACGATCGCGCCGGAGGCGGACGTGCTTGGTATCCGGCCCGATCAGTCGTTGCGCCAGCAGATCGAACTCGATTCGATGGACTGGCTCAACGTGATCGCCGGTCTTCACGAGCGCCTGTCGATCGAGATCCCGGAGTCGGACTACGGACGCCTCGCGACGCTGGATTCGATCGTCGCCTACGTCGTCTCCCGGCAGGCGGAGCAGGGCGGAGAGCCACTCGCTGCAAGCGCGACAGAACTGCTGCCATGCACGCACCATGTGGTCAGCGGAATTCCGGTCACGGTGCGGCCGAT
>JAHEDN010000301.1 GCA_024641225.1 Burkholderiales bacterium
TGACCGAGCCCGCGGCCACCGCCTGGCACGCGATCAACCTGTCGATTCGCGCGTTGACGAGGCCACTGCACGAATGCCGCGTGCTGGTGATCGGGGGCGGCGCGATCGGCATGCTGGCCGCGCTGCTATACCGCCGCCTGGGTGTCACGCGACTGGTGGTGACCGAGCTCAACCCCCGACGCCGCGAGACCCTGCAGCGGGCGGTGGGTTGCGAGGTGGTCGACCCGCGCAGTTCCCCGCTGGAAGAGTCCGCATTCGACCACGTGATGGACGCTGTCGGCGCCAAGGCAACGCGCCAGCAGGCCCTGGCCGCCATCAAGCCCGGCGGCGTCGTGATGCACGTGGGCCTGCAGGACTGGGCCAGCGAGATCGACATGCGCAAGCTGACTCTGGCCGAGATCACGCTCCTGGGCACCTACACCTACACCACGGCCGACCTGCGCGCCACCGTGGCGGCGCTGCACCAGGGGCAGTTCGGCGACCTCGGCTGGGTCGAGGAGCGGGGGCTGGCCGACGGACCGCAAGCGTTCGTCGATCTGGACAGCGGGGCGAGCGCCGCGCCGAAGATCGTGCTGCGTCCCTGACGGGGCGCGCACGCCGGCCTCGTGTCGGGGACGATCAGCCGAGCAGCCTGCCCTGCCAGTGCCCGTTCTTGACCGCCTCGATCGCGACACGCTTGACCACGTCGTAGACCGCCTGGGCGGCCAGGCTCAGCGCACGCCGTGACGGTCTCGCCAGCGACATCGTGCGCGCGATGTTCGGCCTCACGATGCGGCGCGCGGAAACGCTTCCGGGTGGCCAGAACTGCAAGATCGCGTGCGAACTGGTGATCGTGGCCCCGAGACCGTCGCGCACCAGACTCATGATCGTCGTCGTCGATCGCTGTTCGTAGGCGACGTTCAGCCTGAGTTGCGCGGCCTGCGCGACGGCGTCGATGACCCGGCGCGTGTGAAAGCTGCGCGGCGGCAGGACGAGATCGAGCCTTGCGGCCCGGGCGAACGTGACGGTCGCCGGAGCCTGGCGCGAAGCGCCCGCTTTCTGGACCAGCCACATCGATTCGTGCACCAGCGGCTCGTACTCGACATGCGCCAACTCGTCGGCAAGCGGCACGATGCCGAAGTCGAGCCGTGCGGCTTCGAGGCTGGTTCCGTTCTCCAGACTCAGACCGTCGTCGACGCGCAAGACGATTTCCGGGTACCGGGACCGGAGTTCCCGGACGACCGATGGCACGAGCATCGACGCCACGCTCGGGGGCAACGCGATGTTCACGATGCCGGCTGGACGCTTCGTGCTGGCCCTCAACTCGCGATCGACGCCGGCGAGCCGTTCCAGCACGGTGCGGGCCAGCTTGTAGAGCGTCGTGCCGCCCTGCGTCAGCGTCACCCCCTTGCGGGAGCGATGCAGCAGGCGCAGTCCGACCTGCCCCTCGAGCAGGGCGATCTGCCGGCTTAGCGCCGGCTGCGCGACGTGCGTGCGCTCAGCGGCCGCGCTGAACGAACCGGCGTCCGCCACCGCGACGAGATAGTGGAGCTGGCGCAGGGAAATTGTCGATCGTAGTAAAGCCATACCTTTTCGGCATGGTAACAAGAACCAATTGATCTTTGCGATGTGCAGCACGGGAATCGATACTCGTCCGAAGCCCGCGTGGCGCCGCGTCGGACGATGCAGCACTCTGCAGGGTTTGGAGTTCGAATCGATGGTGGCGGAGATCACCGAGAGCGCCTGCGAGTCGGGAATGGTCGGCAAGCGGCACAAGTTCAACTGAATTCACGCAGGCGGCGCACGGCTGTTGCGGTGCCGACTGTGTGGGAGGACGGTCAAATGAAGTTCGCTCGTTGCGTGGCCAGGCTATTGTCGCTGGGCGTCGTCGTCATCCCCTCATGGTTTGCGGCCGGCGCGCACGCGGAGGGTGGGGGCAGCCTGTGGACTTCCGCGGGTCAGGACATCCAGAACACTCGGTACCAGAGCGCCGAGAGCAAGATCAGCGTTGCCACCGTCGGTGGTCTGAATGTGAAATGGGTTTTCAGTACGGGCGGCGATGTCTCGGCGACGCCTGCCGTCGACGGTGAAAAGGTCTACTTCCCCGACTGGGCAGGTGACCTCTACGCGGTGGACCGCAAGACGGGCGCTCAGATCTGGAAGGCCAGCATCGGGGGCGCCACCGGCATTCCCGGCGACAAGGCCCGGGCCACTCCGGTGATCACCGGCGACAAGGTGATCGTCGGCACCCAGGGACCGTTCGGAGGCGGCGGACGGATGCTCGCGTTCGACAAGGACACAGGCGCGCTGTTGTGGGCCACTCAACTGGACGCGCATCCGGCGGCCATCATCACGCAGTCGGCCACCGTGCACGGCAATCGGCTCTATGTGGGCGTAGCGTCCCAGGAAGAGGCCCTCGCCGCGTTTATCCCCGGTTATCCCTGCTGCAGTTTCAAGGGCAGCATGCTCGCACTCGACGTCGACACAGGCGCGATCCTCTGGAAGACCTACATGGTGCCAGAGGGGTACAGCGGCAACGCGATCTGGGGCAGTTCCCCGGCGATCGACACCAAGCGCGGGCAGGTCTACGTCGCGACGGGCAACAACTACTCGGTCCCGCAGTCGGTTTTGGACTGCGTAGCCGCTGCGGGGGACGACCCGGACGCGAAGGCGGCATGCCTCCCCGCCGACAACCACTTCGACTCCATTGTGGCGCTCGACCTGAAGACAGGCGCGGTGCGTTGGGCCACCAGGGCGCTGCCCTTCGACGCCTGGACCGTGGATTGCATCCCGTTCTTAGGCGACGGGTCGAATTGCCCCGAACCCGCGGGGCCCGACTACGACTTCGGCCAGGCACCGGCCCTGTTCACGGTCGCGGGCATAGGCAACGGCAAGCCGACTCAATTGGTCGGTGCCGGGCAGAAGAGCGGCCAGTACTGGGCGCTAAATCCGGACTCCGGACAGGTCGTGTGGGTGACGCAGGCCGGCCCGGGCGGTACCGCCGGCGGGCTGCAGTGGGGGTCGGCAGTCGATGGCGCGCGCGTCTACACGGCGAACGCCAATTCCAACGCGGTAACCTGGACGCTACCCGACGGCAGTACCGTCGATTACGGCGTCTGGAGCGGCCTCGACGCATCCACCGGCGAGGTACTCTGGCAGACCGCTCCCGAGTTCGGCGGCGGCGCGTCGGGCCCGGTGACGACCGCCAACGGCGTGGTGTTCGGCTGCTCGCTCGATGCGGCTGGCTACATGTACGCGCTGAACGCGGCCACAGGCGCCGTGTTGTGGTCATTCATGAGTGGCGGATCCTGCCTGTCCGGCGCGGCCATCTCCAACGGAGAGGTGTACTGGGGTTCCGGCTACAGCAATTTCGGCTTCGGCACGCCGAACAACAAGCTCTACGCGTTCGAGATCAGTAAGTGAAGGGTGGCGGTTCGCAGATGAGCAGCATCTCGATGAAATGCTGTGGGCCGCCTGATGAACGATGGGAGTGCGCATCGCGGGGCTGGTGAAGCGCGGCCCGGGTTCAAGAGGGTTGCATTCCGGAACCTGCCGCGCTTCGCCGATTTGCATCGTACGAGCTGCACGACCGCGCGCCGCTGGCGCTCCCCGATGGTCGTGAATTTCTCGTCACTCACCAGGGACGTCGGTTGCGGACTTCTCGCGCTGCAGTTGACGGCCTGCGCACCATCAGATGTCGGCGACGACGGAACCGGTTCGACGCAACCGGTCTCGCAGGTCACTGCGACGGCATCGGTCGACAAAGGGCGGGACGCGGTCACGGCGGCTCCGGCGGGCAACTTGGCTGACGCGGTGGATGCGCGGGCCGACAAGTCCGCGAAGTCGGTGAAGCCGGGGGGCGGGTCTGCCTCGGCGCCCGGTGCCGGTGACCGATACGAACTTCGACTGCTCAGGAACCTCGCGGCATACCGGGATCCGATCCGTCTGCAATCGATCGGCAACGCGGGATACCCGACCTTGAGCGCGGTGGTCTATCGCCTCGACGGCGACGGCGACGGCGACGCGCAACCGCTGAAACCGACGGTCGTCTGCCGGACGGCGATCGTCTGCGAACACCGTGGCAGTGTGAAAACGCCCGATGGCGTGCCGAATTACCTGCTAACGCTCGACAGCCCGTCGATCGCCTACCTGAAGGCAGGCGAACAAGGCATCGAAGTCGCGCCCGCCTCGACGGCCTTCCCCACGGACGTCGTCGTGACCCTCACGCTGGCAATCGGAAATCAGCCGCCGATCGCGCGCAGCATCCGCT
>JAHEDN010000302.1 GCA_024641225.1 Burkholderiales bacterium
AACTACCGCGACCTGGTCGTGCCCAACCGCGGCTACGGCGCATTCACCGGCAACCTGCCGCTGATCCCGCTGTCCGACGGCGTCGGTGAAGTGGTCGAGGTCGGCTCCGGCGTGACCCGCGTGAAGGCCGGCGATCGCGTCTGCCCGTGCTTTCACCAGTCGTGGATCGGCGGCGCGCCTGACCTCGAACGGCTGACGCGCACGCTCGGCGGCCCTGTCGACGGCACGATGACTGAGTTGATGTGCCTGCCGGCCGACGGCGTCGTCAAGGCGCCGGCGCACCTCACCGACGAGCAGGCCGCCACCCTGCCCTGCGCCGCGCTCACCGCGTGGAGCGCGCTGGTCAGCTACGACAGCCTCGCACCCGGCTCGCGCGTGCTGGTGCAGGGCACCGGCGGCGTGGCGCTGTTCGCCGTTCAGTTCGGCAAGCTGCTCGGCTGCCACGCGACGGTGATCTCGTCGAGCGACGAGAAGCTCGCCAAGGCGAAAAAGCTCGGGGCGGATGCCGGCATCAACTACACGGCCACGCCCGAGTGGTCGAAAGCGTCGCGCGAAATCACCGGCGGACAGGGCTTCGACCACATCGTCGAGTTGGGCGGCGAAAAGACGCTGCCGCAGTCGCTGCGCGCGATCCGCCCCGGCGGCACGATCTCGATGATCGGCGTGCTGTCGGGCTCCGCGCTGGCGGCGCCGCTCGGCCACGTGGTCACGCGGCAGGTGCGCCTGCAGGGCATCACGGTGGGCTCGCGCGACGGCTTCGAGTCAATGATGCGGGCAATCGACCAGCACAAAGTCGTGCCGGTCGTCGACCAGGTGTTCGGTTTCGATCAGTTGAAGGAAGCGATGGAGGTGCTCAAGCGCGGCGCGCACTTCGGCAAGATCTGCATCCGCCATTGAGCGGCGCGTCCAGCAAGCCTCAGCGCTTGTCGCGCCGGCCGCCGACGAAAAACGTCATCAGCGCACCGATCGCCGCGGAGCCGGCCATCAACCAGATGCCGCGCTCCCAGGCACCGGCGAGATCACCCGCCTCGCGACCCTGGTCGAGCACCCAGCCCACCAATGGCTGCAGGATTCCCGTGCCGAGGAAGATGCCGACGTTGACCACCGAGGTGGCGATGCCCGAGTACTGCGGTGGATTGGCCTCCTTGGCGATCGTCCACGACAGCGTGAAGCCGGGAATCAGCAGGCCCATCAGGAGGAACCAGGCGAGCGTTGCCCACATCGGCCACGCGGCCTGCAGCAGCCACGGCAGCCAGGACAGCGCGTAGGCGACGACGAAGGCGCGCATCACGCCGTGCCGGCTCTTCAGCCGGTCGGAGATCACGCCGATGGCGAGCGAACCGAAAGCCACGCCGAGCAGCAGCAAACTGGTGTGCTGCGCGGCGTTCACCCGCGGCATGCCGTAGACCTGCTGCAGGTACGGCACGCCCCACAGGCCGGCGAAGGCGAGATAGCTGCCGCCGATGCCGGCGTTGGCGATGAACGCCGGCCAGGTGCTGCGGTTGGCCAGCACGCGCGCCAGCGCCTGCATCCACGGCACGCGCTGCGCCGATGCCGGCACGCTGCCCGCAACCGGCGCGAAACCCAGCTGCTGCGGCGAATCGCGGACGCGCAGCCACGTGGCCAGCGCGAGAGCCGCCGACAGGACGGCGAGCGCCACGAACACCACGCGCCACGACGTCAGCGTCACCGCCCACGCCAGCGGCGCACCGGCGGCCACGGCACCGAGGTTGCCGGCAAACATCGTCACGCCAGTCAGCGTCGCGAAGCGCTCGGGAACGAACCACATCGCCGAGACCTTCAGCACCGCGATGAACGCCACCGACACGCCGATACCCACCAGCGTGCGGCCCGCCGCAGCGATCTCCCACGACGGGGCAAGCGCGAAGAGCAGCGAACCGGCGGCGGCGATCGCTGAACCCGCGGTCAGGATGCGGCGCGGGCCGAGCGTGTCGGCGAGCACGCCGACGGGGATCTGCAGCAGCGTGTAGACGTAGAAGTAGGTCGCGGCGAGCGTGCCGAGCACAGCGCCGGAGATCGAAAACGCCCGCGTCAGTTCGCCGGCGATGGCCGCCGGCGCCGTGCGGTGGACGAACGAGAGCACGAAGCTGGCCAGCGCCAGCGCGAAGATCGCGCGCGCCACGCGCGTGAAGCGCTGTGCATGCACTGGCGCGGCCGCGCTCACTCAGTAAGTCTCGAGGTGCAGCCGACCTTCCTGCCTGAGCCGCGCGTGCAGCCCGTCCCACTCGAGCGCGCGCGTGGCGGCCGCGTGGCGCAGCGCGTCGAGCACGCCCTCCTCCATGCCGCGCAGGCCACACACGTAGATGAACGTGTTCGGATCCTCGAGCATTGCGCCGACGTCGGCGGCGCGGCTGCGCATCGCGTCCTGCACGTAGCGGCGCGGCTCACCGGGCGTGCGCGAGAAGGCGAAGTTGATGTCGATGAAGTCCTTCGGCAGGTTCATCAGCGGGCCGAAGTAAGGCAGTTCGGCCTGCGAGCGGGCACCGAAGAACAGCATCAGCTTCCCGCCCTCGCCTTTGCCGCGGCGACGGCGACGTCGCTCGGTCATCGCCCGCATCGGCGCCGAGCCGGTTCCGGTGCAGACCATCAGGAGACTGCTGCCGGGGTGATTGGGCATCAGGAAGGTGTTGCCGAACGGCCCGATCACCTGCACCTTGTCGCCCTTCTTGAGGTCGCACAGGTAGTTCGAGCACACACCGCGGACCGGCTTGCCCTGGTGGTCGGCGGTGACGCGCTTCACGGTCAGCGACAGGTTGTTGTAGCCGGGCCGCTCGCCGTCGCGCGGCGAGGCAATCGAATACTGCCGCGCGTGGTGCGGCCGGCCGTCTTCGTCGTCGCCGGGCGGCAGGATGCCGATCGACTGGCCTTCGAGCACCGGAAACGGCGTGCCACCGAAATCGAGCACGATGTGGCGGGTGTCGCTTTCTGCCGCTGCGTCGGTGACCCGGAAATTTCCCATCACGGTCGCAGCGATCGGCGCGCGGTGCGTGTACAGGTTGACGTAAGGATGCGAGGCCGACCACGGCGGCACCGCAGAACCCGGCACCGCGGCGGCCGGCACCGGCGGTGCGTCCTCTGCGGCAACCTCGGCCGCGGTCGCCGCGACTTCGAGTCCGAGCGACTTTTCCGCCGGCAGTTCGTCCCAGCCGAACTGGTCGTCGATGCCGTACGCGTCGGCGCGCAGCACGTTGCGCCAGTTGTCGATCGCCCCCGTCGGGCACGGCGAGATGCAGGCCAGGCAGGCCTTGCACTTGTCGGCCATCACGACATAGTTGCGCGAATCGTGCGTGATCGCGCCCACCGGGCAGGTCTCTTCGCAGGTGTTGCAGCGAATGCAGACCTCGGGGTCGATCAGGTGCTGGCGCAGCAGTTCGGCGTTCATTGTCGGTGACCCGTGGCCGGCGACCCGTAACCAGTGCGAAGCGAAGCGCGATCGGGGCTGATCAACCGCTCACCGGTCACTGGTCAGCAGTCAGTTAAACCGCACGTACTGGAAATCGACCGGCTGCTTGTTGATGCCGTTGGCCGGCGGCGCGATCCAGTGCGCGAAGCGGCCGGGATCGGTCACGCGGCCCATCAGCGAGGCGACGAAGGCGCGGTCCTCGACACTCGGCAGCCATTCGCGTTCGTGCTGGGCCCACTCGATTTCGCTGACGACCTCGCCCGCCGGACTGACGCGGATGCCGGCCAGCGAGCCGATGCGGCGGTTGAATGCCTTGTGCGGCGCCTGCAGCCGAAACGGCAGCCCGGCTTTCTCGAGCACGCGGTTCCAACGACCGATGCCGGCGATCGAATCGCGGATGTAGTCATCGCGCAGCACCTCGTTCAAGGCGTTGAGCATCGGCACCTCGCGCTCGACCAGCTTCCCGTCGGCCACGCCGAGCACGGTGTAGGTGCGGCCGTGCAGGCGATGGTCATCGTCGCGCTTGGTCTCCTCGAAGCGGCCCTTCAGTCCCGAGTTGTAGAAGGTGGCGGCGTTGCTCGACTCGTCGGCGCCGAACAGGTCGATCGTCACGCTGAAGTGGAAGTTGAGATAGCGCTGGATCGTCGGCAGGTCGATCACGCCGGCGGCGCGCAGCTTCGTCGGATCGTCGGTCTTCAGCTCGTTCATCACCTGCGCGGTGCGCTGGATCACCCGTGACACGCCGGATTCACCGACGAACATGTGGTGCGCTTCCTCGGTCAGCATGAAACGCGTGGTGCGTGCCAGCGGGTCGAAGCC
>JAHEDN010000016.1:0-14307 GCA_024641225.1 Burkholderiales bacterium
CGGCGTTGAACCACGTGACGGCCGCGCTGTGCACCACGTGCGGCAACTGCAGGCCGCCTTCGTCGGCGTCCCAGTGGGCGTTGAGGAAGCCGGCTTCGGCAAAGGCGTCCCAGGCGAGCTTCGTTTCGGGGATCAGCCTGACGGCGGTGCCGTCGAAGGTTGGTTCGTTGGCATCGGCCTTCGCGATGTGCGGGGCGAACAGGTCCTCGGCGATCCGGCGCGCCGCATCCAGCGTCGCGTCGAAGATCTCGCGTGACTGGTCGGCGTACCGCTCGCGGCGGAGCAGATCCTCGGTGTCGAGGAACTCGTAGAGGCAGAAGGCGAGGTCGCGCTCGCTGAGGATGGGAGCCATGGCGGTCGTGGTTCTCGGGCGGGAACGCTGCGCGAAGTCTAGGGGCGCCCGCGCGCGGCGATCCAGGCCCCGGCTTTCGTGGCGCTGACTTCCGTCAACGCGGTGCGCCGATGTTCGATGCAAGCTTGCCGGACTGAGGAGAAGCCCATGGTCCTGCTCGAATTCTCGATGTCGCCGATCTCTAAGGGCGAAAGCGTCAGCGCCTACGTGGCGCGCTCGCTCGACATCATCGACAAGAGCGGCTTGCCGTACCAGCTCACGCCGATGGGCACGATCATCGAGGGCGAGTGGGCCGAGGTGATGGCGGTGGTGACGGCGTGCTTCGAGGCCATGCGCGCCGACTGCGACCGCGTCAGCACGTCGATCCGCATCGACTACCGCGCCGGCCCCGGCGGGCGGCTGAAGTCGAAGATCAGCGCGGTGGAGAAGAAGCTGGGGCGGAAGCTTTCGACCTGAAAGCAATCGCTGTGGCATTGACGCCGATGCGGCCCTTGGCGTGACCGCCGGCCTTCGGAGCGCCGCAGGTCGCCTTGGAGGCGCGGGTCACTTGATTGCGAGCAGTGCCTTGATGCGAGCTCGTACCTGCAGCAAGACCGATTCGGCGACGGCCCCATTCTTCCTTGCCTTGCGAATCTTCCAGTCCAGTGACTTCACCTGATCTGAGAGCACCACGCAGTCCTGCCCATCCACACGTGTCGCAACCTCAAACGGGTAGCCCTTGATTCTTGTGGACAGTGGACAGCAAACCATCAGGCCAGTCTTGCCGTTATAGAGAGCCGGACTCAGGACAACTGCCGGTCGGTGTCCGGCCTGCTCATGGCCGGCCTGGGGATCGAACTCGAGCCAGACCACGTCGCCCGCGTCCGGCACATAAGTCCGGGTCGCCACTACAACGCTTCTTGGCCGACGGGCTGACCGAAGTCGGTCTCGTCATGAACGTTTCTGCGATTGATGCCGGCCACCAGATCCTCGAGCCTGAGCTCCAGCTTGTCTGCAGGCTCGATGACGATGCGCCCCCTGGACGCCTTGATGGTCACGCGCTGCTCGAGATCAAACGATGCGATTTTCATCGCGGCCGCATTTATCCGCACGGCCGGGCTGTTGCCCCACTTCCGGATAACGGCTTCCATGGCTGCTCCTGTCGGTCGTCTGATGTAGCTACATTGTATATACATCAGGTAGCGTCGGGCAAGGGCGCCTGCCTTGACGAGTTGCCGGGCGTCGATGAAACGTGAGGTAGATCGCCCGTCAATCGCGGAAGTTCTCGAAGGCGAGCGGCACGTCCTTGACGTTGGCGCGCACCAGCGCGATGGACTCCTGCAGGACGTCGCGCTTGGCGCCGGCGACGCGGACCGTGTCGCCCTGGATGCTGGCGGTGACCTTGAGCTTTGCTTCCTTGATCAGCTGCACGATGCGCTTGGCGAGCGCCTGCTCGATGCCGCTGCGGACCTTCAGGACCTGCTTCACCTTGTCGCCGCCGATCTTCTCGATCTTCCCGGCGAGGTCGACGAAGCGCACGTCGACGTTGCGCTTGGCCAGCTTGGCGAGCAGCAGGTCGCGCACCTGACCGAGCTGGAACTCGCTGTCCGCAAACGCGGTCAGCTCGAGCTCCTTGAGCTCGATGCGCGCATCGGAGCCCTTGAAGTCGAAGCGGTTGGTGATTTCCTTGTTGGCCTGGTCTGTGGCGTTGCGCAACTCGACCAGGTTGGGCTTGCAGACGATGTCGAAGGACGGCATGGCGGGCTCGGCGCGGCGTCGGGGGTTGATGGGTGAACCCAGTCTAACGAGCGCCGCACAGCGCCAAGGACGCGGGACATGGTTCCTGGATACGCTGTGCGACAATGTCGTACAAGCAGGAGGGCAAGGATGACGACGCTGACGATCCGCCTCGACCCGAAGCTCGAGAAGGCGCTTGACCGGATTGCGAAGGCCTCAGGGCGCACCAAGAGCGAAATCGCGCGTGAGGCGCTCAGGCGCCAGATCGCCGTTGCGAGCTTCCGCGAACTGCGGAAGAAGACCCTGCCGTTTGCGGAGGCGCAGGGTCTGGTGGTCGACGAGGACGTGTTCCGGGCACTGTCGTGAGGGTGTTCCTCGACACCAACGTGCTGGTCAGCGCGTTTGCGTCGCGTGGAATCTGTGCCGATCTTTTTGAACTCGTCCTGTTGGAGCACGACCTGGTCATCGGACGGAGTGTCCTGCGTGAGCTGGAGAAAGCGCTGCGCGAGAAGGTCAAGCTGCCGAGTGCGCGCGTGACCGAGCTGGTTGACTTCGTTGCAGGTGAGGCGGCCCTTGTTGTCGAGAAGGCGGAGCCGGTTGCCGCCAGGGTCGATGCGGATGACGCGCTCGTGCTCGGCGAGGCATGCTTTGGTCAGGCCGAAGTGTTCGTGACTGGTGATGCTGCGCTTGTTCGGCTAGGGACGGTTCGCGGCCTCCAGGTCGTTTCGCCTCGCCAGTTCTGGGAGACTCTTCACGGGAACGCGCGGTGATTGATTGCTCGCTCGCTCCAGTCCACCCTAACCGCTTGGTCCGCAACCGTAAAATTCGCGTAGTCCGAGTGCCGATGAGCCACGATTCGAAGCCGTTCACGCGCGAGCAGTTTGTGGCCGCGCCGGGACTGGTGTTGCGCGAAGGTCGCTGGGCCAACGCGCGGGTGGTCATGGCGACGATCGACGGCACCGACTGGACGGTCAAGGATTTCAGCTCGCGCTCCTGGTGGGTGCGCAACCTGTTCGGACGCTGGCTGCTGCGCCGTGAACTGCGCGCCCTGCAGACGCTGGCCGGAATCGAGGGCGTGCCGGCGCAGGCGTTTCGCGTCGATTCCTTTGCGATCGCGGCGCGCTTCGTGCCGGGCGTGACGCTGGATCGTGCGCCGCGCGACCAGATGAACGAGGCGTTCTTCCTCGCCCTCGAGGCGCTGTTCCGCGCCGTGCATGCGCGCGGCCTGGTTCACCTGGATTCGCGCGGATCGAGCAACCTGCTGGCCACGCTGCAAGGCACGCCGGCGGTGATCGACTTCCAGGCGGCGCTTCGCACCGCGTTGCTGCCGCCGCCGCTGCGCAGGCTGCTGGAACGTATCGACATGGGCGGCGTGTACAAGAACTGGCTGCGCCACGCGCCCGCCTCGCTCGACGCGGACCGCCGCGCGGAATACGAGCGCAGCACGCGGCTGCGCCAGCTCTGGATCGGGCGCGGATACTTCGGCGTGCGCAAGAAGCACAATCGGGAAGCCAAACAATGATGCAGGCTGTGAAATCGCTGTTCAGCCAGCCGAAGGTGCGCCGGTTCGTGGTGGCGCTGCGCGTGCCACTGACGATCGCTGCGATCGTGCTGCTCGCCCCCTACCTGCGCCGGGAGTGGCTGCTGGCGGGCTTTATCGTGTCGATGGTGGGCGAGCTGATCCAGCTCTGGTGCTTTGCCTCGCTGGACAAGAACTCCGATCTCGCCGCCCGCGGTCCGTATGCGATGGTGCGCAACCCGATGTACCTCGGGCGCTTCTTCATCATCGGTGGCTTCCTGCTGCTGCTCGGCCAGCCGTGGATCCTGCTGCCGTACGCGATCGGCTACTGGCTGTACATGGATTCGCGCGTCGGGCGCGAAGAGGCGCGGCTGCGCCCGCTTTTCGGCGAGTCTTACGCGAAATACTGCCGCGAGGTGCGGCGCTTCGTGCCGGGGCTGCCGAAGCCGGGCCAGCCGGTCGCGGTGTGGAACTGGCGCCTGTTCCGGCAGAACCACGGTCCACTGAACCTCATGCTGACGCTGACCGTCTGGGCAGCGGTGGCCGCGTGGCTTCAGTTCCGGCCGCTGTAGATTGACGAACGACATCCGACCCCAGCAGGAGCAAGCGCAAATGAACAAGGAAATCATCTCGACCTCGGCGGCGCCGGCGGCGATCGGGCCCTATTCGCAGGCCGTCAAGACCGGCCTGGTGGTGTTCTCTTCGGGCCAGATCGGGCTCGACCCGGCCACCGGGGAACTTGCCAGCGCAGAGTTCGAAGCGCAGGTCCGGCAGGCCTTCAGGAACCTGGCGGCGGTGGCGCACGCGTCGGGGGCGACCTTGGGCCATGCGGTGAAGTTCACGCTGTTCCTGACCGATCTGTCGCAGTTCGCCACCGTCAACCGGATCATGGGCGAGGTCGTGCCGCAGCCGTATCCGGCGCGCTCGACCGTCGGCGTGGCCAGCCTGCCGAAGGGCGCGGCGTTCGAGGTCGAGGCGATCTTCGTGCTGTGAAATCGACCGGCCGGGGTCGGAAAGCAGGTTCAGCCAGGCAGGACAGCGGGAACGATTCGCCGCGCGAGTCGACGCGCGCGCGCCTGGCCCGGCTCGGCCTGACGCGCGACTGGGACTTCCTGCTGCACCTGCCGCTGCGCTGGATCGACGAGACACAGGTCACGCCGATTGATCGGCTTGTCCCCGGCGCCGAGCAGCAGGCCGAGGGCGAGGTCCTGGCCAACGAGATCGCCATCCGCGGCCGGCGGCAACTGCTGGTGCGTGTTGCGGACGCAAGCGGCGAACTGCTGCTGCGCTTCTTCCACTTCTACCCGTCGACGCGGCAGCAGCTCGCGGTCGGACGACGCGTGCGCGTCTACGGGCCGGTGCGCGGCGGGCTGATGGGCCTGGAGATCGTGCATCCACGCGTTCATCCGGTGCGGGAGGGAGAGACGTTGCCGCAAAGGCTCACGCCGGTCTATCCGACCACCGAGGGCATCGGCCAGGCCTGGCTGCGCACGCGGATCGAGCGTGCCCTGCGCGATGTCGAGATCAGCGAGAGCGTGCCTGCCGAGCTGCTCGGCGACATCGGCCTGCCTCCGCTGCGCGACGCGATCGCCACGCTGCACCGGCCGCCGCAGGGCGCCGACGCAACCGGGCTGGCGCAGCGCCACGGCCCATTGTGGGAGCGGATCAAGTTCGACGAGCTGCTGGCGCAGCAGATTTCGCTGCGCACCGCGCGCGCGCGTCGCGCCGAGCGATCGGCGCCGGAGTTGGCTGCAGGCGGCGAACTGGTGGCGCGGCTGCACGGCGCGCTGCCATTCGAGCTGACCGCCGCTCAGCAGCGCGTGTGTCGGGAGATCGAGGCCGATCTCGCGCGTGCCGTGCCGATGCAACGCCTGATCCAGGGCGACGTTGGCAGCGGCAAGACGGTGGTGGCAGCGCTGGCGGCCGCGCAGTCGATTGCCGCCGGTTTCCAGGCTGCGCTGATGGCGCCGACCGAGATCCTTGCCGAGCAGCATTTCGGCCGCATCGCGCAGTGGCTTTGCCCGCTCGGCGTGCGGGTGGCCTGGCTGGCGGGCAAGCTCAAGGCGGCCGAGAAGCGCGCCGCGCAGCAGGCCGCGGCCGACGGCAGCGCGCAGCTCATCGTCGGTACGCACGCGCTGATCCAGGATGCGGTCGAGTTCGCGAAGCTCGGCCTGGCGATCGTCGACGAGCAGCATCGCTTCGGCGTCGCGCAGCGGCTGCGGCTGCGCTCGCGGGCAGGCGCGGCCGAGCGCACGCCGCACCTGCTGATGCTGTCGGCGACGCCGATCCCGCGCACGCTGGCGATGAGCTATTACGCCGACCTGGACGTTTCGGTGATCGACGAACTGCCGCCGGGTCGGCAGCCGGTGGTCACCAAGCTGGTGGCGGCCGGCCGCCGCGACGAGGTTCTCGAGCGCGTCCGCGCCAAGGCGGCACGCGGGGCGCAGGTGTACTGGGTCTGCCCGCTGGTCGACGACGGCGAGGACGAATCGACTGCCGAACTGACCGCGGCCACGCGCATGTTCGACGAGACGCGGGCGTTACTGCCAGAACTGCGCTTCGGCCTGCTGCACGGCCAGCTGCCACCGGCAGAAAAGACGGAGGTGATGCGCCGCTTCGCGGCCAGCGAGATCGACGTGCTGGTGGCGACCACCGTGATCGAGGTCGGCGTCGACGTTCCCAACGCGACGCTGATGGTCGTCGAGCACGCACAGCGTTTCGGGCTGGCGCAGCTGCATCAGCTGCGCGGTCGAATCGGCCGTGGAACCGAAAAGAGCTTCTGCGTGCTGCTGTACGACGAGCCGCTGTCGGAGCCGGCGCGCGCGAGACTGAAGATCCTGTACGAGTCGGCCGACGGCTTCGAGATTGCGCGCCGCGACCTGCAGCTGCGCGGTCCGGGCGAATTCCTCGGCGCGCGCCAGTCCGGGGTGCCGCTGCTGCGCTTTGCCGACCTGGAACGCGACGTCGATCTCCTCGAGCGCGCCCGCGACGTGGCGCTGAAGATGCTCGCGTCTTACCCGGAGCAGGCGGCCGCCCACGTGCAGCGCTGGCTCGGCACGCGCGCCGAGTACCTGGTCGCGTGATGCCGCGCGCCGCTGCGAGCAGCGCGCTGTTCGGGCATGACGGCCGCCGCGCGGCCTATGATTTCCTGCAACGGCATCACAGCGCGGCGAATGCCGCACATTATTGACCATGACCCTGACCGAACTGAAGTACATCGTCGCCGTTGCCCGCGAGCGGCACTTCGGCCGCGCCGCCGAAGCCTGCTTCGTCAGCCAGCCGACGTTGTCGGTGGCGATCAAGAAGCTGGAGGACGAGCTCGGCGTGGTGCTGTTCGAGCGCGGCAGCAGCGAAGTGTCGTTGACGCCGTCCGGCGAGCGCATCGTGGTGCAGGCGCAGCGCGTGCTCGACGAGGCGGCGCGGGTGAAGGAACTCGCCAAGCAGGGCAAGGATCCGCTCAGCGGCGCCTTGCGCGTCGGCGTGATCTACACGATCAGCCCTTATCTGCTGCCGACGCTCGTTCGCCAGCTGCTGAAGGACGCGCCGCAGATGCCGCTGCTGCTCAACGAGAACTTCACCGTCAGGCTGCTCGAACTGCTGAAGAATGGCGAGATCGACGTGGCGATCCTGGCGCTGCCGCTGCCCGATTCCGGCGTGATGATCCAGCCCGTTTACGACGAGCAGTTCATGGTCGCCGTGCCGCGCTCGCACCCGTGGGCGAAGCGGCGCGCCATATCGGCCGACGATCTGAAGAAGGAAACGATGCTGCTGCTCGGCAGTGGGCACTGCTTTCGCGACCAGGTGCTCGAGGTCTGCCCGGAACTGTCGCGCTTTTCGACTGACGCCGAGGGCATCCAGAAGACGTTCGAGGGCTCGTCATTGGAAACGATCCGCCACATGGTGGCCTCCGGCCTCGGTGTCACCGTACTGCCGATGAGTTCGATTCCCGCCAAGCTGCCACGCGATTCGCTGATCGCGTATCTGCCGTTCAGGAAACCCGTGCCCGATCGGCGCGTGGTGCTGGCCTGGCGCAAGAGCTTCACGCGTGGCGCGGCCATCGAGGTGCTGCGGCAGGCCATTGTCAAGTGCCCGCTACACGGGGTGACCAAGCTCGATCTGCCGGGCGAGTCATCGTGATTGGCTATCGGTCCGTTGGGAAATGGCAATTGGCCAGCGACAGGGTCGGTCGATAAAATCCAGAGTCTCTGAGAACATGGAGAAAGCGATGGCCAAGAAAAAAGCACAGGCAAAGTTGACCGCCGTGTCTGCGCCGGTGATCGACATCGGCATCGACGCCAAGGACCGCGCGAGGATTGCCGAGGCGCTGTCGCGCCTGCTTGCCGATACCTATGCGCTCTACTTGAAGACACACAGCTTTCACTGGAACGTTGAAGGTCCGATGTTCAACACGCTGCACCTGATGTTCATGGAGCAGTACACGGAGCTGTGGAACGCCCTGGACGAGATCGCAGAGCGCATCCGCGCGCTCGGCCACCCGGCGCCGGGCAGCTACAAGGCGTTTGCGAAGCTGTCTTCAATCGAGGACACCGACGGCGTGCCCGAGGCGATGGCGATGGTGCGCGAGCTCGTCAAGGGCCACGAGGCGGTCGTGCGCACCGCGCGTGCCGCGTTCGGCCCGGCCGAGAAGTGCGGCGACGAGTCCACCGCCGACCTGCTGACCCAGCGCCTGCAGATTCATGAAAAAACGGCGTGGATGCTCAGGAGCCTGCTCAAGTAGGCGCCTGCGCGTGCCGTCAACGCAGTTTGTTGGCGAGGTTGATTTCGGGCGGCGAGATTAGACCGCGCGTGATTGTGCGCAGCGGCCGGAGCGAAAAGACCACCTGAATTCAGCCGGCGTCGATCCTGCGCGTCGTTGCCGGATCGAACCAGTGCACGGACTCGGCATCGAAGGACAAGGCGAGGGAATCGCCTGCGGCCGGCGCCATGTCGGCGGCGGTGCGCAGCACCAGCGCCTGCGTGCCGAGCGTGCAATGCACCAGGTGGTCGGCGCCGAGCGCCTCGGCCATCTCCACCGTGACGTGCATCTGGCTGCCTCCAGCTCGGAGCTGCTCTGGGCGCACGCCAAGTATCAGCTCGCGGCCGGCGAGTGATGAAATCGGCGCCGGCAAGCGGACTGCTCCCCCTTCGGTCTTCAACTCGCTGCCGTCTTCGCTCAAGCGGCCAGCAATTAGGTTCATCGGGGGAGAACCGATGAAGCCGGCGACGAAGGTCGTTTGCGGTCGGCCGTAGATCTCGCGCGGAGTGCCGATCTGCTCGGCGCGGCCGGCGTTCATCACGACGATCCGCTGGCCGAGCGTCATCGCCTCGACCTGATCATGGGTGACGTACAGCGAGGTGACCCCGAGGCGCCGGTGCAGCTTCTGCAGCTCCAGCCGCATCTGCACGCGCAGCTTGGCATCGAGGTTCGACAGCGGCTCGTCGAACAGGAACACCTTGGGATGGCGCACGATCGCGCGGCCCATCGCCACCCGCTGCCGCTGGCCGCCGGAGAGCTGGCGCGGCCGGCGGTCGAGCAGCGCGTCGAGTTCCAGGATCCTGGCTGCGTCGCGCACGCGGTTGTCGATCTCCTCGCGCGTCATGCCGCGGATCTTCAGCCCGTAGGCCATGTTGTCGAACACGCGCATGTGCGGATACAGCGCGTAGTTCTGGAACACCATCGCGATGTCGCGGTCCTTGGGTTCCAGTTCATTGACGACGCGTCCGCCGATGGCGATCTCGCCGCCGCTGATTTCCTCCAGCCCGGCGACCATGCGCAGCAGGGTGCTCTTGCCGCAGCCGCTCGGGCCGACAATGACGACGAACTCGCCTTTCTCGATGTCCATGGATATGCCGTGGACCACGGCGTTCTTGCCGTAGCTCTTGCGGACGTCGCGCAGTTCGACGGTGGCCATGGCTTCTAGCGAAAGGTAATGGCCGCTGCGCGGGCAGCGATCGATAACAATGCAGCGCTGTCCGGATCAAAGGCCGCGAAGCAGCCGTCACAGCGGCCCGAGCCCGCGTCAGGCTTCACTTCTCCGTCTCCACGAGGCCCTTGACGAACCACTTCTGCATCAGCATCACCACCAGCGCCGGCGGGATCATCGCCAGGATGGCGGTGGCCATGACGATGTTCCAGTCGTTGGCGGCGTCACCGCCGGAGATCATGCGCTTGATCCCCATCACCACCGGATACATCGACTCGTCGGTGGTCACCAGCAGCGGCCACAGGTACTGGTTCCATCCGTAGATGAACTGGATCACGAACAGTGCCGCGATCGAAGTGCTCGACAGCGGCACGAGCACGTCCTTGAAGAAGCGCATCGGCCCGGCGCCGTCGATGCGTGCGGCTTCCACCAATTCGTCGGGCACGGTCAGGAAGAACTGGCGGAACAGGAACGTCGCGGTGGCCGACGCGATCAGCGGCACCGTCAGGCCCGCAAAGGTGTTGAGCATGCCGAGGTCCGAAACCACCTGGTAGGTCGGGCCGATGCGCACCTCGACCGGCAGCATCAGCGTCACGAAGATGGCCCAGAAGAACACCATCCGGAACGGGAAGCGGAAATAGACGATCGCGAAGGCCGACAGCAGGGAGATGATGATCTTGCCGATCGCGATGGCCAGCGCCATCACCATGCTCACGAACATCATGCGGCCGACCGGCGCGGTGGAGGCTGCGCCGTCGAAAGTGCCTTGCAGCGCAGCGACGTAGTTGTCGACAAAGTGCGGGCCGGGCAGCAGCGGCATCGGCACCTGCACGATGTCCTGTGCGGTGTGCGTGGACGCAACGAAGGTGATGTAGAGAGGAAACGCGATGATCAGCACGCCGAGCACGAGCACGACGTGCGACAGCGCGGTGACAAGGGGGCGGCGTTCGATCATCGCGGCGAGGTCAGTAGTTGACCTTTTTCTCGACGTAGCGGAACTGCAGTACCGTCAGGGCGATGACGATCGCCATCAGCACCACCGACTGTGCCGCCGAACCGCCGAGGTCGAGCGCCTTGAAGCCGTCGTAATAAACCTTGTAGACGAGGATCGCGGTGTCCTTGCCGGGCCCGCCTTCGGTGGCCGCATCGACGATCGCGAAGGTGTCGAAGAACGCGTACACGACGTTGATCACGAGCAGGAAGAAGGTCGTCGGCGACAGCAGCGGGAAGACGATGGTCCAGAAGCGCCGCCACGGCCCGGCGCCGTCGATCGCCGCTGCCTCGATCAGCGACTTCGGGATCGACTGCAGCCCGGCGAGAAAGAACAGGAAATTGTAGGAGATCTGCTTCCACACCGCGGCCAGCACGATCAGCGTCATCGCCTGCGAGCTGTTGAGCAGGTGGTTCCACTCGATTCCGACCTTGCGCAGCGCGTAACTGACGACACCGATCGACGGCGCGAACATGAACAGCCAGAGCACGCCCGCGACGGCCGGCGCTACGGCGTAGGGCCAGATCAGCAGGTTCTTGTAGACGGCCGCGCCCTTGATCACGCGGTCGGCGAAGACGGCCAGCGTGAGCGACAGGCTCAGGCCCAGCCCCGCAACCAGCGCCGAGAACAGCGCCGTAGTCCTGAACGACGCGAGATAGCTTTCGTCGGCGAACAGGCGGCGAAAATTTTCGAACCCCACCCATTCGATCGACGTGCCGAATGCGTCCTGCTGCTGTAGCGACTGCAGCAGCGCCTGCCCGGCCGGCCAGAAGAAAAACACCGTGATCACCGCAACCTGCGGCGCCAGCAACGCCCAGGGCAGCCAGGCCGACCTGAAGCGGACGCGCTTTTCGATGGTCATGACGCTAGCCGAAGATCGACCTCCCCGCCGCGTTGAGGCGAGCGGGGAGGCTTGCCGCCAGTCCGGCCATCAAAGCGAGCAGGGGCGTCAGCCCTTGTTCGCCTTCTCGAAGCGCTCCAGCTGTTCGTTGCCGCGCTTGATCGCGTCGTCCAGCGCCTCTTTGGGCGTCTTCTTGCCGGCCCACACTTGCTCCAGCTCTTCGTTCACGATCGCGCGAACCTGCAGCATGTTGCCGAGACGGATTCCGCGCGACTTGTCGGTCGTCTTGCGGATCATCTGGTTGACGGCGGTGTCGGTGCCGGGGTTCTGCTTGTAGAAACCGGACTTCTCGGTCAGATCGAACGAGGCGAGGGTGATCGGCAGGTAGCCCGTGCGCTGGTGGCTCTTTGACTGGATCTCGGCATTGGTCAGGTAGTTGAAGAAGGCCGCCACGCCTTTGTATTCGGCCGGCTTCTTGCCGCTCATCACCCACAGGCTGGCGCCGCCGATGACGGTGTTCTGCGGCGCGCCGGGCACGTCGGGGTAGTAGGGAAGCGGCGCGATGCCGAATTCGAACTTGGCGTTCTTCTTGATGCTGGCGTAGGTGGATGAGCTGGCGGTGGCCATCGCGCACTCGCCCGAGTAGAAGGCCGCGTCAGCCTTGTTGCCGCGCCCGCGGTAGTGGAACAGCCCCTGCTTGGCCATGTTGGCCAGGTTCTCGATGTGGCGAATGTGCAGCGGACTGTTGAAGATCAGCCGCGCGCTGGTGCCGCCGAAGCCGTTGCTCTGCGAGGCGAACAGTGTGTTGTGCCAGGTCGAGAAGCTCTCCAACTGGGTCCAGCTCTGCCAGCTCGTCGTGAACGGGCAGTCCACCCCCGACGCCTTCAGCTTGCCGGCGGCGAGGGCCAGTTCCGGCCAAGTCTGCGGCGGCTTGTTCGGATCCAGGCCGGCCTTCCTGAAGAGGTCCTTGTTGTAGTTCAGCACGGTGGTCGAGCTGTTGAACGGGAAGCTCAGCATCTGGCCGTTGGGCGCGGTGTAGTAGCCGACTACCGCCGGGATGTAGGCCTTGGGATCGAACTTGTAGCCGGCGTCGGCGAGCACCTTGCCCACCGGCACGATGGCGCCCTTGCTGGCCATCATCGTCGCCGTGCCCACCTCGAACACCTGCTGGATATGCGGCGCGTTGCCGGCGCGGAAGGCGGCGATCGATGCGGCCATCGACTCGTCGTAGGTGCCCTTGTACGTGGGGACGACCTTGTATTCCTTCTGGCTGGCGTTGAAGCCGTTGGCCAGGTCGACCACCCAGTCGTTCAGGCCGCCGGTCATCGAGTGCCACCAATGGATTTCGGTCTGCGCATGGGCCGCCGGAACGGCGGCGACGGACAGGGCGGCGGCAATTGCCGCGACAAGACGTTTTCTTAACATCGGGATCTCCTTGGGAAAACCGGAATTGTTCTCATCGGGCATAACCGGCGCGTTACGATACTTTGGTCCGCTGCCGCGCGCAAAGCTGAGCGTTTCGTCCGGCGCGAGGCTGCCCCAGACGATGCCGATTTCCCATCGATTGCTTCTGTACGCCCGGCTGATCCGCTTCGACAAGCCGGTCGGTACGCTGCTGCTTCTCTGGCCGACGCTGTCGGCCTTGTGGATCGCTGCCGAAGGTGCCCCGGAGCCGCTTTACCTGGCGATCTTCTGCGTGGGCACGCTGCTGATGCGCTCCGCCGGATGCGCGGTCAACGACGTGTTCGACCGCGACTTCGATGGCCACGTCAAGCGCACCGCCGACCGGGTCGTGGCGAGCGGGCAGGTTTCGCCCGGCGAAGCGTGGGCGGTCGGGTTGGCGCTGATCGGCGGCTCGGCGCTGCTGCTGCTGCCGCTGAACCGGCTCACGTTCATGTTCGCGGTTCTGGGGGCGGCGGTGGCGCTGAGCTATCCGCTGTTCAAGCGCTTCTTCCCGCTGCCGCAGGCCTGGCTGGCGATCGCATTCTCCTTCGGCATTCCAATGGCGTTCGCTGCGGTGCGTGGCGAGGTGCCGGTGATCGGATGGTGGCTGTTTGCGGCCAACCTGTTCTGGGTGGTGGCCTACGACACCGAATACGCGATGGTCGACCGCGAGGATGACGTGCGTATCGGGCTGCGCTCGTCCGCCATCCTGTTCGGCCGCGCGGACGTGGCCGCGGTGGTCGGCTGCTACGCGGCTTTTCTGCTGCTGTTGGCAGCCATCGGCGTCGTGCTGCGTTTTTCGTGGCCGTATTTCGTGGGCTGGGCGGCCGCGCTCGCCATCGCCGGCTACCACTTCGTGCTGATCCGCAGCCGGCGGCGCGACGAGTGCTTCCGCGCCTTTCGCCACAACCAGTGGCTCGGACTGGCCATCTTCGCCGGGGTGGCGGCGCACTACGCGCTGGCCTGACCGGCGCGCGCGGCTTCTCTACTGGCGGCCGTACTCGTCGCCGAGTTCTTCGGCGCGACGGTTGGCGGCGTGCACGGCTTCGACAATTCGGGCGCCGACGGCATTTGCCTCCATCCACGCCAGTGCGGCGGCAGTCGTGCCGCCCTTCGAAGTCACGCGGCTGCGCAGCGTTTCCAAAGGCTCCGGCGAGTCGGCAGCCAGATGCGCGGCACCGACGAAGGTCTGCACGGCGAGCGCCCGTGACTGCTCGGGCGTGAGCCCCATCTCGACGCCGGCGCGAGCCAGCGCCTCGATGAAGTAGAAGACGTAGGCCGGTCCGCTACCGGAAATGGCGGTCACCGGATCGAGTTTGGCCTCGTCGTCGAACCAGAGGATCTGGCCCGTCGTGCGCAGGATCGATTCGGCCGTCTCGCGCTGCTCGGCGCTGACCTTCGCCGTGGCGACCATGCCGGTCACGCCACGGCCGATCAGCGCCGGCGTGTTGGGCATGGTGCGCACGATCGCGTCCGCGCCGAGCCAGCGTGCAATGTCGCTCGAGCGCGTGCCTGCGGCGA
>JAHEDN010000016.1:14317-15609 GCA_024641225.1 Burkholderiales bacterium
CGAGATCACCAACGGCGAAACGAGATGGCGGCGTGCCGCCACGCAGGCCTCGCGCATGTGCTGCGGTTTGACGGCCAGCACGATCGCACCCGCGGTACGCAACGAATCGTCGGGGGCCGTGACTGCTGCGACCGAGAATTCGCGCCGTAGCTGCGCACAGCGTGCCGGATCGATCTCGACGACGGCAAGCTCGCCGGGCGGATGTCCGGCGCGCAGCAGGCCCCCGATCAAAGCGCCCGCCATGTTGCCGCCGCCGATGAATGCGATCTTCATGTTTGCTGCTCCCGAGGGCCGAACAGACGTTCATCTTCTGCGGCAAACCAGGATTTCAGGCCGACGTCATCCCACTGCGCCGCGGCGGCCCGGGCTTCAGCGAGGTGCCGCCTCCCGTCCGTGTGCTCGCCGAGTCGAAGCAGGGCGCCTGCCAACTGCAGCTGCAGGAAGGCCCGGTCGATTTCCTCGCCGCCGTGGGCTGCGATCACATCGAGTGCCTGCCGGCAGTCATCGCGCGCCGCTGCAGGGTCGCCGACCCGGTTGCGCACCAGCGCCCTCAGGTACAAGGCCCGTTCGAGGTTGACCCATGTGCCGGCGGTCTGCCAGAAGCGCAGCGCGGCCGCGCTGCCGGCAAGCAGCGCCGACCGTATCGCCGGATCGACCGGCGGCGAGGCCAGTTCGAGCAGCCGCGTCGTCGTGTTGTTGAAGCCGATGGCCAGCCGCTGGTTGAGCCTTCCGCCGGGGTCGAAAGTCGTCGACGCTTCGGCCAGCCGCTCGAGTTCGGTGGCCAGCGCCGCCGTGGCGGCCGGCGGGCGCAGGCCGAGCGCGTTCAACGCGACCAGTGTCTGCGCCTCGGCCACGCCGCCGGCAGCGCCCAGGTCGGCAAGCGCTTTGCCGCCACTGCGGCCGGCCAGATGCACGGCCACCGCGGCGTGGGCCAGAACGGCCAGCGGCGCGTCCGCGCGCACGGCACGAAGCCGCTCGATCCGTTCTGCGGCCTCTGCCCAAAGGCCCAGCTTTTCGCCAAGCACGTGAAGCATCAGGAAGGCGAGAAGCGGCAGCCGATCGACCGGAAGCGCCGCGACATCGAGAGCGCGCAGGCCTTCGGCGGCGCGGTCGGGCTGCTCGTCGTGAATGCCGTCGATTTCCTCGAGCGTCGCAGCGGCGGTCATCGATCCCTCCCGTTCGTGGCAGGCTCGTGGCCCGTGGCGCGCGCGCCGAAGAGCGCGGTGCCGACGCGCACCATCGTCGCGCCTTCGACGATCGCCGTTTCGAGGTCGCCCGACATACCCATCGAA
>JAHEDN010000303.1 GCA_024641225.1 Burkholderiales bacterium
CAGTTCGTCCTGCACGCGCTTCATGTTCTCCTGCATCTTCTGCGCCTGCTGCATCAGGCCGGCGAGCTGGCTCTTCATCATCTGCGGATTCCTCTCACGATTCGCGCGGTCGGATCGACTGCGGCTCGACCTGGGCGCCAAAGTTCTCGATCAATTCTTTCACGAACGGATCGGCGTAGATCGCCTGCTCGGCGCTCTTCTGCTTCTCGCTGCGCGCCTGCTCGGCAAGCGCTGCCGCGGTGGTTGCGCCTGCGGTGTCGCCGACTGCCACGGATACTCGCATCGGGCGGCCGAAGTGCTGGGCCAGCGCTGCGCGCAGTCGCTCGACGTTGCCGGCCTCGGCATAGGACTTGATCGATACCCGCAGCCGGAAGTGATCGTCGTCGCTCGACAGCAGTTCGCTGTGCGCCGCCAGTTCGCGCGCCAGGCCGGCCACCTGCAGCCGGGCCACCAGTTCCGGCCACTGTTCGGCGCCTGGAAGCGGCGGCGCCGCTGCTTTCGCCGACTTCGCGTGCTTCGGGGCCGCCAAGGTCGCCGGCGCCGAACCGGTCGTCGCGCCTGCCGCCATCGCGCGCGGCGCGGCCGCCTGGGGGGTTGGCGGCGCGGCGTCGTCGCGCGGGGCAAAAGCAAGCAGCCGCAGCAGCGTCATCGTGAACCCGGCGTATTCGTCGGGCGCAAGGCTCAGATCGTTGCGGCCGTGCAGCGCGATCTGGTAGTAAAGCTGCACCTCCTCGGGCGAGAACGATCCGGCCAGCCGCTGGATCTCGGCCGCATTGACCACGTCGTCGCCGACGACCCCGGCCTGCTGCGCCAGCGCGATCCGATGGAGCAGCCCCGCCAGGTCGCGCAGCGCCTGCCCGAACGAGAAGCTGCGCGCGGCCATCTCATCGGCGATGGCGAGCATCTGCGTCGCATCGCCGGCGGCAAGCGCATCGAGCAGGCGGACCAGCGTCAAGCCATCGACGGCACCCAGCATCGCCTGCACCGTGGCCAACGTGACCGTTCCCCCGCTGTAGGCGATCGCCTGGTCAAGCAGCGACAGCCCGTCGCGCATGCTGCCGCGCGCTGCGCGAGCCAGCATCTGCACCGCGGCCGCCTCGGCGCCGATTCCCTCCAGGCCGAGGATCTCGGTCAGCCGGCCGGAGATCGCGGTCGGCGTCATCTGCTTGAGGTTGAACTGCAGGCAGCGACTGAGCACCGTGACCGGAATCTTCTGCGGATCGGTCGTCGCCAGGATGAACTTGACGTAATCCGGCGGCTCTTCCAGCGTCTTGAGCATGGCGTTGAAGGCGTGCGAGGTGAGCATGTGCACCTCGTCGATCATGTACACCTTGAAGCGCGCGTTGCTCGGCGCGTAGACCGCGCGCTCGAGCAGCGCGGTCATCTCGTCGACGCTGCGGTTGCTCGCCGCGTCCATCTCGATGTAGTCGATGAAGCGGCCGGCGTCGATCGCCGCGCACACCTCGCACTGGTTGCACGGCGTCGCGGTGATGCCGCCGTTGCCATCGGGCCCGATGCAGTTCAGCGCCTTGGCGAGGATGCGCGCCAGCGTGGTCTTGCCCACCCCTCGAGTGCCGGTGAGCAGATAGGCGTGGTGCAAGCGCTGCTGCTCGAGCGCGTTGGACAGCGCGCGCACCACGTGGTCCTGGCCGACCGTGGTGGCGAAATCGCGTGGACGCCACTTGCGGGCGAGCGCCTGATAAGACATGCGCGGCATTCTAACGATCCGCAACGTGCGTTCCGGCCGCGCCGTCGACCGACTTGTCGATGCGTCGGCAAACGGGCATCGTTGTGGTCGCGACCCGCCCAACCAGGAAGCCCGCCCCATGTCTGCCCAGGAACTGTGTTTTCGCACCGCGAACGAACTGGCGGCGATGATCCGTCGTCGCGAAGTTTCGGCGCTCGAAGTCATGCAGTCGCACGTCGCGCAGATCGAGCGCGTCAATCCAAAGGTCAACGCCATCGTCACCTTTCAGCTGGAGCGCGCGCTCGACCGCGCCAGGATTGCCGACGAGAAGCTCGCGCGCGGCGAGGCGCCAGGCCTGCTGCACGGCCTGCCGACCGCGCACAAGGACCTGGTGATGACCAAGGGCATGCGTACGACCTGGGGCTCGCCCATTTACAGGGACTTCGTCCCTGACGTCGATTCGCTGATCGTCGAAAGGCAGGCCGATGCCGGTGCCATTTCCGTCGGCAAGTCCAACACGCCGGAGTTCGGCGCCGGCTCGCAGACCTTTAATGCGGTGTTCGGCGCGACGCTGAATCCCTATGACCCGTCGCGCACCTGCGGCGGCTCGTCGGGCGGCGCCGCGGTCGCGCTGGCCTGCGGCATGGTGCCGATCGCCGACGGCAGCGACCTCGGTGGCAGCCTGCGCAACCCGGCGAGCTTCTGCAACGTGGTCGGCATGCGCGCCTCGTCAGGTCGCGTGCCGCGCTATCCGACCCGGCTCGCGTGGAACACCTTTTCCGTCGAGGGCGCGATGGCGCGCACGGTCGAGGACGTTGCCCTGCTGATGCAGGCCATTTCCGGGCCCGACGCGCGAGTGCCGCTGTCCCTGTCCGAGCCCGGGTCTTACTTCGCGCAGCCGCTCGCGCGCGACTTTGCGGGTGTGCGCATCGCCTGGGCGCCGACGCTGGGTGCGATCGCGCCGGTCGATGCGCGGGTGTCGAAGGCGATCGACGCGCAGCGCCCGACCTTCGAACTGCTCGGCTGCGCGACGGAAGAAGCGATGCCCGATCTCACCGACGCCGACGAAGTCTTCCGCGTGCAGCGCGCGATGATCTTTACGACCCAGTATTCCGGGCTGCTGTAGACGAAGCGGGAACTGCTGAAAGACACGGTGATCTGGAACATCGAGCAGGGGCTGAAGCTCACCAGCGAACAGATCGGCGCGGCGGAACTGAAGCGCACGCAACTCTTCGATCGCGTGCATCAGTTCTTCAACCGCTACGACTTCCTATTGCTGCCCGTTTCGCAGGTGCCGCCCTTCCCGGTCGGGCAGCACTGGGTCACCGAGATCGACGGCCAGAAGATGGCCGATTATCTCGAGTGGATGAAGTCCTGCTACCTGATCACCGCCACCGGGCACCCCGCAATCTCGGTGCCGTGCGGCTTCACGCCGGAGGGGCTGCCGGTCGGCGTGCAGATCGTCGGCCGCTACCGCGACGACATCGGCGTGCTGCAGCTCGCCTACGCGTTCCAGCAGGCGACCGGATTCTGGAAACAGGCGCCGCCGATCGCGGCATAGGAGCAATCGGCAGCGGTCAGCCGCGCGCGCCGAGCGCCGCGAGTGCCGCGCCGGCAATTCGGCACACGCGCCAATCCGGCAGTATTTCGGCGCCGAGCGACCGGTAGAAGTCGATCGAAGGCTGATTCCAGTCGAGCACGGTCCACTCGAAGCGGCCGCATTCGCGCTCAACCGCCACCCGCGCCACGTGCCGCATCAGCGCCTTGCCGTAGCCGCGCCCACGCGCCTCTGGCACGACGAACAGGTCTTCCAGGTACAGCCCTCGCCTGGCGAGAAAGGTGGAGAAATTGTGGAAGTACAGCGCGAAACCCACCGCACGCCCGTCTTCCCAGCCGACCACCGCCTCGATCACAGGCCGCGCGCCGAACAGTTCCTCGCGCAACTGCGCCTCGGTACCGACCACCAGGTGCGTGAGTCGCTCGTACTCCGCCAGCGCGCGGATCAGCGACAGCAGGACGGCGGTGTCGCGCGGCTGCGCGGGCTCGATACGGAACGGCATGAGGGAGTAGCGAAGAGGCGAGCCTTGTCCTCGGCACTGAAGGGAATCCGCTGTGGCTGCTTCGTTCCCGACCTGACCAGGTTCACGGCACCTCCATGCGAGGGGGCCCGCCGTCGCAGATGGTATCAGCCGGGAGCGGCGAGGCCGGCGAGCACGCCGGCGCGGGGCGAGGAGAAGCGGGTGCGGCTGCGCGAAAGGAAGCGCTTTGGAAGGAGCGCTCCCGGCCCAACCTGCTCTCGCGCTGACCCGCTGCCGGCCTGCCCGGCGCTAGCCTGCTTGTCGCTCCCGACGGCCTAACGAGCGAAACGTGTCAATCGCTCGACGCCAGGTCGCCCTCCAGCACGAAGCGCCGCTCCTTCGGGTTGAATTCCAGCGTGCCGATGCCGCGCAGGCCTTTGAGCTTCCCGGTTCCGCCGGCGGTTTCCCAGACGCCGTTGGCGACAAAGCGCGGCTTGCCGTCCGGGCCTGGGACGGGAACCGCGCG
>JAHEDN010000304.1 GCA_024641225.1 Burkholderiales bacterium
CGTCAGTCGACGGCATGGCGACGGAGGACGTGGTGCAGCGTGTTGCCGATGAACGGCTGGCGCGCGACCGGATGCAGCTCGAGGTCGACAGCCTGGAGCGGGCGATCGCCGAGGCTGAGCAGCGGGCAGCCGAGGCGCAGCACCAGCGCGACGACGCCCAGTCGACGCTGATCCGGCTGCGTGCGGAGCTCAACGAAACGCGCGCCGGAGGTACGGCACTGGCGCAGGCGACGGCAGCAGTGCGGTCCGCTCGAATCGGGGCGCTGCAGGGGCAACTCGACTGGCTAGACCGCGAGGTCGTGTATCGGCCGGCGTTGATGCGCGTCACCCTTTTGAAGCGTGACCTGGCGCGCCTGCAGCTTGCCGGCAAGAGCGCCGAGCTCCAGGTGTGGCTCGACGCTCTGGCGAAGAAGAATCAGCAGGACATCGAGAAGGCGCGCGCGGCTGCCACGCAGGCGGAGTCGACGCTCGGCAGGCACGCCACGGTGCCGTTGCGGATCGCGGCCGAGAACGCCGAGGCGAGAGTGCAACTGGCGCAGGCCACGGCGGAACTGGACCGTGCGCTGCGCAGCCTGTCGGAACTTCGCGGGAGAACAGCCGACATCGAGGTCGGCCGGCGCAGCGTCGAGCGCGCGACGGAAGGGCAGCGGCTTGGCGCGGAGTCCTCCGAGCAGCTGGTCGAACGCCTCGGCAAGCTGCCGACACTTGACCGGTTTGCTTCGGCAAGAGCCGATCGTGCGGTGCGGCTGCAAAAGGCGATCGAGCAGAACCTGAGAACCGAGCGCGAACTCGAGTCTCTGGCGAACCTCACGGGGGCGGTGGAGACGGCCCTCGTCGACGCCACCGCCGGGATAACCGCGACAGAACGAGCGGCGCTCGAGGAAGCGGTTCGTGGTGAACTGGGCAGGCGAAGAGCGCTGCTGCTGCGCATCAGCGAACAGCAGAAGGCGCACATTCAGGTGCTGCGCAAGATGGCATCTGCAGAGGAGGATCTGGTCGCGCGTTCGGCGGAAGCGCGCAAGGAAATACTGAGCCTGTTGCTCTGGATTCCGCTGAATGCAGTCAGTGCAACGACGTTCACCGAACTGAGACAGGCCGTCGACTGGATGCTGGCGCCCGGAAACTGGCGACAGGTGGTCGAGGCGCTCGTCGAGCAGGCCGGGCACCGGCGCCTCGCGCTCGCACTGGCACTCGCAGTGATCGTCGCCGCGTACACGCAACGGGGCCGATGGAAGCGGCGCCTGGCGAGTCTCGCGCCAGCGGCCGTGAGCGTCGAGGAGTACAGCATCGCGCATACGCTGCTGGCGCTCCTGCTGACCGTTCTGCTGGCTGCGCCCGGCGCGCTCGTCCTGTGGCTGATCGGCAGCGCACTCGAGTTCGCGCCGGGCGCCTCGCCCTTCGTGCTGTCCATAGGAAACGCGCTCACTTACATCAGCCTGACCTTCGTCACGCTGTACGGCTTCTCGTGGCTGTTCGACGAGCGCGGTGTCGCCGTGAAGCACTTCCAGTGGCCGCTCGAGGCGATGGTCGCGCTGCAGCGGGCGATCCGTCGTTTCCTGCTCGTGTACGTGCCGCTGGTCTTTCTGGCGGTGGCCAACGGCCAGCACGCGCCCTACGTCAGCCGCGAGAGCCTCGGACGGCTCGCGTTCATCGCCGCGATGACCGCGCTGTCCGCGTTCCTGTGGATCGTGTTCCGCCGCAACGGCCCCTTGTCCCGCAGCCTGATGCCCGAGGGATCGCGCCGCTGGGGTGCCAGGCTGCGGCCGCTGTGGCTCGGGCTCGCGGTCCTTTTGCCCGCTGCCCTCGCAGTGCTCTCCGCAGCGGGTTTCCACCTGGCGGCGATCGCACTGTTCGCCCTCGTCAAGAGCACGCTGCTCGTGGTGCTGGCAGCGGTGATCGTGTACGGAATGGTCGCGCTTTGGGTACTGGTGCAGCGTGCGCGGCTGGCGCGACGTCAGGCGGCGGCTCTTACGGAAGCGGCGCAGGAGGCGGAGCATGGAACCGACGAAGGTCGGCCGGCGCCGCGCGCGCCGCAACTCGATGTCGGCGCGATCAGCGATCAGACTCGCAGGCTGCTCAATCTGCTGACCACCGCGACTCTGGCCGCCGGACTGTGGCTGATCTGGGGCAAGGCGCTGCCGCTGTTCGACGTTTTCGGCGACATTTTGCTGTGGCGCTATGTTGAAACCGTCGACGGCGAGCAGATTACCGGAACGGTCAACCTCGGCACTTTCGCGCTGGCCACCGTGATCCTGATTCTCAGCTACGTGGGCATGCGCAACATCGGCGCCGTGCTCGATATGGTGTTGCTGCAGCGGCTCGAACTGCAGAAGGACGCGACCTACGCGATCAAGACGGTCAGCCGCTACGTGATCGTCGGCATCGGCCTCATCCTGGCGTCGAACACGCTGCACGTCAGCTGGGACCGCCTGCAGTGGCTGGTGGCCGCGCTGGGCGTGGGCCTCGGATTCGGCCTGCAGGAAATCGTTGCCAACTTCGTATCAGGCCTGATCGTGCTCGGCGAGCGGCCCATCCGCATCGGCGACGTGGTGACGGTCGGCGACGTGACCGGCACCGTTGCCCGAATCCGGGCGCGCGCGACCGTGGTGACCGACTGGGACAACAAGGAGATCATGATCCCGAACAAGGCGTTCATCACCGAGCATGTGGTCAACTGGACCTTGTCCAGCCAGGTCACGCGACTGCTGGTGAAGGTCGGGGTCGCCTATGGCAGCGATACGGCAAGGACGCAGCGCGTCATGCTCGAGGCCGTGACCGCGATCCCCGATGTATTGAGGGAGCCCGGCCCGTCGGTGTATTTCCTCGGCTTTGGCGATAGCTCGCTCGACTTCGAAATCCGCGCCTTTGTCGATGCCTTCGACAAACGGCTGTCGACGCTGCATGCGATTCACGTTGCGGTCGAGCGCGCCCTGCAGGCGGCGGGCATCGAGATCCCCTTCCCGCAGCGAGATCTGCACATCCGATCGGCCGCCGGTCTGCCCGAGCAGATGCCGACGCGGCCTGTCTCCGGCTCGAGTAACGCGTAATACCGGCGCTCCTCATCGGAGCGCGATGGCGGGCGCAGGAGCAGGCGCGCGTTGGACTGCGGGTTGCTCTGCGGCCTTCGCCGAGGCGGGGCCCAGACATCGTGCCGCCGGCGCCGAACGAAGGCGTCGCCGCCTTACCTCAGTTCAACGCGAAGTACTCCGCATAGACGAGCCGCTCTTCGACGACGCGGCGCAGTAGCGTCTGGTTGCCGCGCCGCTCGGGCACGGTCCGGTCGCTGTAGAAACGCTCGAACTCGCGGATCGCCAGGCGCGCCGGCCTGGCGAGCGAAGGCAGGGTCACCGTGCCTTTCCAGAGCGCCGGATCGAACAGTTCGGCGAGACCTGCCTCCGCGACCACGCCCGCATTGGCGAGCACGTGCGACAGCCCGGCGCTGACGGCCGCCGGCCGGATGACCGTCATGCCGCCCGCGGGCGGCCGGGCAGGGGCAACCGGCGCGACGGGCGGCGGCGAGTCGCCTCCGGGCGGATCGAGCAGGGTGCTGGTAAGCACCGCCGCATCGCTCCAGGCCAGATCGCTGTCGATCGTCTCGTCGCGGGTCTGCAGCACCACCTCCAGCCGGTTGCGGCCGGTTTCCGAGGGAGGTCCGAACGGGCCGGGAATGAACGAAATGTTCAGGTACTGCGACTCGGGCGGGAACTTCATCGATCCCATCTCCGGCGCGGGGCCGCGAAGCGTCAGCGTCACGGCGTTGCCGGCGCGCTGCAGTGCCACGGCACGGCGCGGCAGCAGCTGCGCGAATTCGGCCAGCACCACGCGCGAGACCTTGGCGTCCGGCCGCGAGTGCGGCTGGTAGCGCACCAAAGCGAGCCGCACGAACGGCATGTAGTTGCGGCCGGGATCGAGTTCGATGTCGCAGTACCAGAGCCCGCGCTCGCCGTCCCACTGGACACGGTGGCCGACCACCGTCACCGGGCTGGCGTTCTCTTCGAGCGCCACCGTTTCGGCCGCGACGCGCAAGGGGAAGTCGGCGACGCGCGTCTGCTCCTTGGACAGCAGCGAATCGAAGACCGGGTCGAGTCCCCACTGCGTGACGAACGGCTTCATCGCGTCCGGAATCGCGCTGAACTTGCTGCCGTCGCCGAGGATGACGACACCCAGCAGTTCACCGTCACCCGATGAAAACCAGGGCCGGTCGACGTAGACGCGCAGGCCGTTGCCA
>JAHEDN010000305.1 GCA_024641225.1 Burkholderiales bacterium
GCTGTGGACCGGGCCGTTCCTGCTGCTGGCCATCGGCGCGCTGATCGGCTGGCGCGTCATTCGCCTGCGGGCGAGGACGGCAGCGACTGCTCCGCTCTCCGCGGCCGATCGCGAGCGGGCTGAGCGGCTGCTGCGCGGCGAAGGGGATGCGTCATGAGCGCCGCACGGCCGCTCCGAAGGCGCTCAGCTCCCTCTCGGGGGGACAGCCCGCAGGGTGAAGGGGGCACGACGAGCGCCGCCCGGCCGCCCGAAGGCGCTCAGCTCCCCCTCGGGGGGACAGCCCGCAGGGCGAAGGGGGCACCATGACCGCCTTTGTCATCACAGCGGCGATCATGGTCGTCATCGGACTGGCCTGGGTGATGCCGCCGCTGCTGCGCGGCGGTGCGCGGGCCCGTGTCGATCGCACGGCGGTCAATCTCGGCATCCTCAAGGACCAGCTGGCGGAACTGGAAGCTGAGCGCGCCCGGGGCGCGATCGCCGAGGAGCAGTACGCCGCGACCAAGGCCGACCTGCAACAGCGCGTTCTCGACGAGACGCAAGCGGAACCTGCCGCCGAAGCGCTGCAGCCGAGCCGGCTCGGCAAGATGACGGCGGCTTTCGTCGTCATCGCCGTGCCGCTCATCGCTGCGCTGTCGTATGCGCGATTCGGCGATCCCGCGGCCTTCAATCCGCTGGCCCGCCAGGGCGCCGATGCCGCGCACCAGTTCAGCAAGGAAGACCTGGCCAACATGACGGAGCGGCTCGCCGAGCGGCTCAAGAAGGAACCGGACAACGCCAACGGCTGGTCGACGCTGGCGCGCAGCTACTACTCGATGGGCCGTTTCGCCGATGCGTCCGCCGCCTTCGAGAAACTGGTCGAACTGGTGCCGGACGATGCGTCGCTGCTGGCCGACTACGCCGATGCACTGGCGATGACGCAAGGACGCAAGATCGCCGGCAAGCCTAAGGAACTGATCGACCGCGCGCTCAAGATCGATCCGCTGCAATGGAAGGCGCTGGCGATGGCCGGCACCGACGCATTCGACCGCAACGACTACAAGAGCGCCGTCGAACTCTGGGAAAGGCTCCACCAGTCGCTTCCGGCCGATGCGCCGATGAAGCAGCAGCTGGTCGGCAGCATCAACGAGGCGCGTTCGCGCGCCGGGATGCCGCAGATGGCTGCGGCGACGACGCCTGCCCCTGCCCCTGCAACTGCGCCGAGCCGGGCGCCAACCAAGCCGGCCGCGCCGCCTGTCGCGGACGCCGGCGCGGCCCAGGTGCGCGTGTCGGGGACCGTCTCGCTCAGCGCCGAACTGCGCGCCAGAGTCGCGCCGGAAGACAGCGTGATCATCTTCGCGCGCGCTGCCGAGGGGCCGCGCATGCCGCTGGCGATGATGCGTGTGCCGGCGAAAGATCTGCCGAAGTCGTTCGCGCTCGACGACTCGATGGCGGTGGCGCCCGATTTCAGGCTGTCGAAGTTTTCCGAGGTGGTCGTCGTCGCGCGGGTATCGAAGTCGGGCAGCCCGATGCCCCAGAAGGGTGACTTCGAAGGGCTGTCCAAGCCCGTCAAGCTCGGCCGCGGCGACGTTGCGGTCACCATCGATACGGAACTACCCTGAGACGCCAAAGCAACGGCAGGCGCCCCGGTCGTAACGCATGGCGTAACTAGGCCTCTCTCTCGAAAGAGGTAGGCGCGAAGCCGCGTTGACTGATGTCAACCGCGCCTGCCTGCTCCCCTTGCTAGCTTGACCGTCAAGTGCTGACGCGCGTTGCCGCGCCGGCTTCTGGCGTTTGCAAGAGGTCGAAACAGGGGAGTCACCATGTTGCGCATTTCCGATGTGATCCTGCGTGCGTCCGCCGCGCTGGCGGCGGCGGTTTTCATCAGCATGGCCGCAGCGCCAGTCTCCGCGCAGGCGCCGGCGAAGAAGCCGGCGGCGAAATTCGACGCCACGGCCTGCCTCGCCTGTCACGCGCCGATCAAGGCGTTCCACGACGAAGGCAAGCACAAAGGCGTGGCCTGCTCGTCGTGCCACACCGGGCTCGACAAGCACGTCAATGATGCGAAGGCGAGGCCGGTCACAGTCACCGATCCGGCAGCCTGCGGGGCTTGCCACAAGCCGCAGTTCGAATCGATGTACCAGATGAACTGGGACAAGACCGCGCGCAAGGAGAAGGTGCTGGCGACTGGTCCGTCGCCGGACCCGGCCTTCGACAAGCTGATGATCCCGCACGGCTTCACCAAGGAGCACAACGAGCCGCGTTCGCATGCGTTCGCGCTGTATGACCAGGTGGTGGTCGACCGCGCCTTCGGCGGCCGCTTCCAGAACAAGGAGGGCTGGCAGTTCCTGACGCAGCCGGGCGGCAACTTCAAGATCTGGTCGTACCTGGAGGACCAGTTCCCGGGCGAGGACCACAAGGCCTTCAAGCCGGGAACGGCGGCGGCCGCCAACCCGGTATGCATGTCCTGCAAGACGCAGGACCACATCCTCGACTGGGCCTACCTCGGTGACCCGGTGCCGGGCGTGAAGTGGAGCCGCACCTCGAAGGTAAACGAGTTCGTCAAGGATGTCAACCACTCGCTGAACTGCTTCTTCTGCCACGACCCGCACTCGGCCAAGCCGCGCGTGGTGCGCGACGGCCTGATCCAGGCGCTGACGCGGCCGGAGAAGGACACGCTATGGCACAGGGACGCGCGCGCGGCGAAGATCGACGTCAAGGACCTGGGCGTGCGCGGCTACACGCGCAAGATCGCCATGCTGTCGCGTTACGACATGAACCTGCAGTGCGGCCAGTGCCACGTCGAGTACAACTGCAATCCGGGCACCGACCCGACCACCGGCAAGCCGATCGGCATGGCCGACCAGCGCACCAACCACTTCCCGTTCAAGCCGGTCGACGAAATCGGCAAGCACTACATCGACCTGAAGTTCGGCGACTTCAAGCATGGCATTACCGGAGCGCTGCTGTGGAAGGGCCAGCACCCGGACGTCGAGGTCTTCTACGACTCGAAGCACCAGAAGGCCGGCGTCGAGTGCTCGTCGTGCCACATGCCGAAGGTGAAGGACAGCAAGACCGGCAAGACCTTCACGTCACATTGGCAGACCAATCCGAAGCACTACATCCAGGAAACGTGCCTGACCTGCCACGGCGGCTGGACCAAGCAGCAGGCAATCTACGCGATCGATTCGCTGAAGAACCGCTTCGAGGGCAAGAAGCGCAAAGCCGAGTTCTGGCTGACGCGCTTCGTCGACAAGTTCGAGGAGGCGAAGAATCTCGGCGTCGACGAGGCCATCCTGAACCAGGCGCGCGCCAAGCACTATGACGCGCACATCAACTGGGAATGGTGGACCGCGGCCAACGGCGCCGGCTTCCACAACCCCGAGCAGGCCACCGCGTCGCTGAACAAGTCGATGGTGTTCTCGCAGGAAGGCATCAAGATTCTCGACGAGGCGATGACCGCCAAGCGCAAGGCAGGTACGGTCGCGGCGGCTCCGGCGGCGGAGAAGAAGTGAGGCTGCGCGTTCACGCGGACTGGAGGGGGCACGCAGGATGACGGTGTTCGTCGTTGCCGCAGCCGTGCTGACCCTCTTCGCGGTCGGTGCGGTCCTGTTCGGACCACGATTGCAGCGCCGCCGCGGCGGCGACGTTTCGCAGGAGAGGACCAGCGTCGCAGTGCTGCGCCAGCAACGGGCTGAACTCGAAAGGGAGCGAGGCCACGGCCTGCTCGATGACGCGGAGTACGGGCGCCTGCGTGACGACCTTCAGCGCCGTCTGCTAAGCGAAGCGGACGCACCTGTGAATCGTCGGGCGCCCGGCGCCGCGCCGCCGCGCCAGGCGCTGGTCGCCATCGCGGCCGCGCTGCCCCTCGCGGCGACCCTGCTTTACCAGCAGTTCGGCCATCCGCAATTGCTGGAAGCGCCGGCTGTGCTGCCGCTGACGGCAAGTGCAACGGACCGGAACGGCGACGAATCGCTGCGGCGGCTCGAGGCGCATTTGGCCGTGACGCCGAGTGACGCGCGCGCCTGGGTGATGCTCGCGCGCGCGCGGATGCAGCGGGACCAGTTCGAGCCGGCGGCGGCTGCCTACCAGCGTGCGCTCGATGCATCGGCGAAGGTCGCCCGCGATCCGCTGATCTGGTGCGAATACGCCGACGCGCTCGGCATGTCCCAGGAGGGGCGGCTCGCGGGCAGGCCGCGCGAGCTCATTGACAAGGCACTCGCGCTCGACGCTGCGCATCCGCGCGCGCT
>JAHEDN010000017.1 GCA_024641225.1 Burkholderiales bacterium
CAGGTCACTTACCCGCTGACGACGTCGATGCTTGCAGTGCCGAAGTCGAAGGTCGTGCGCGGCTTCTCCTTCTTCGGCGCCAGCTTCGTCTACGTGATCTTCGAGGACGGCACCGACATCTACTGGGCGCGCTCGCGTGTCCTCGAATACCTGAACTTTGCCGCGGCACGGCTGCCGGCAAACGTGTCGCCGCAGATCGGCCCGGACGCCACCGGCGTCGGCTGGGTCTACCAGTACGTGGTGCGGGCAAAGGACCGCACGCTGGCGGAACTGCGCACGCTGCAGGACTGGTACCTGCGCTACCAGCTGACCAAGGCGCAGGGCGTTTCCGAGGTCGCCTCGATCGGCGGTTTCGTGCAGCAGTACCAGGTGGTGGTCGACCCGGTGAAGCTGCGCGCCTACGGCATCCCGCTGATGCGCGTGGCCCAGGTAATCCGCGATTCGAACCGCGACGTCGGCGGCCGCGTGGTCGAGATGGCCGAGACCGAGTACATGGTGCGCGGCCGCGGCTACCTGCGCGGAATCGCGGACATCGCCGACCTCGTGGTGCGCGCCGAGAAGGGAACACCGGTGCGCGTGCGCGACATTGCCCGCGTGGAACTCGGACCGGACGAGCGGCGAGGACTCGCGGAGCTGAACGGTGAAGGCGAAGTGGTCTCGGGCATCGCGGTCGCGCGCTTCGGCGAGAACGCGCTGCGCGTGATCGACAACATCAAGAAGCGCATCGAGGAACTGAAGCCCGGACTGCCCGAAGGCGTTTCGATCGAGGCGGTGTACGACCGCTCGGACCTCATTCATCGCGCCATCGGGACGCTGACCACGACGCTGATCGAGGAATCGGCGATCGTCGCGGCCGTGTGCGTCCTGTTCCTGCTCCACGTCCGGAGCGCGCTGGTGGCGATCGTCATGCTGCCGGTCGGCGTGCTGATCGCGTTCATCTGCATGCGGCTCCTCGGCATCAACTCGAACATCATGAGCCTCGGCGGGATCGCGATCGCGATCGGCGCGATGATCGACGCGGCGATCGTGATGATCGAGAACGCGCACAAGCACCTCGAGCGGCTGCCGCCGGGCGAAGACGGCGCGCGGGGACGGGCGCAGGCGATCATCGAGGCGGGCAAGGAGGTCGGCCCGGCGCTGTTCTTCTCGCTGCTGATCATCACCGTCAGCTTTCTACCGGTCTTTACGCTGGAATCGCAGGAGGGCCGGCTCTTCTCGCCGCTCGCCTACACCAAGACTTTCGCGATGGCCGGTGCCGCGGTGCTGTCCGTGACGCTGGTGCCGCTGCTGATGATCTGGCTGATCCGCGGGCGCATCCTGCCGGAGGCCAGAAACCCGGTGAACCGGGTGCTGATCGCGGTGTACCGGCCGATCATCACGTGGGTGCTGAATAACAAGGTCGTGACGATCCTGGCCGCGCTGCTCGTCGGCGCCGCAACGATCTGGCCGGCCACGCGCATGGGCACCGAGTTCATGCCGACGCTGAACGAAGGAACGCTGTTCTACATGCCGACGTCGCTGCCGGGCATGTCGGTGACCAAGGCGGCCGAACTGGTGCAGGTGCAGAACCGCATCATCAAGAGCTTTCCCGAAGTCGAGTCGGTGATCGGCAAGGCCGGCCGCGCGCTTACGGCGACCGACCCGGCGCCGATCGAGATGTTCGAAACGGTGATCAACCTCAAGCCCGAGTCGCAGTGGCGGCCCGGCATGAACATCGACAAGCTGATCGCCGAGATGGACAAGGCCTTGCAGTTTCCCGGCGTGGCCAATTCCTGGACGATGCCGATCCGCGCGCGCATCGACATGCTCTCGACCGGCATCCGCACGCCGATCGGTATCAAGGTGTACGGCTCCGACCTCTCCGAAATGGAGAAGGTGGCGCGCGAGATCGAGACCGTCGTGCGCAACGTGCCCGGCACCACCAGCGCCTACGCCGAGCGGCTGACCGGCGGCTTCTACCTGGACATCGAACCCGACCGCGCCCAGCTTGCCCGCTACGGGCTCACGGTGGGCCAATTGCAGGACGTGGTGGCGAGTGCGCTCGGCGGCGAGATGGTGACGACGACCGTGGAGGGCCGCGCGCGCTTCGGCGTGATCGTGCGCTACCCGCGCGATGCGCGCGCCGACCCGGAGCGCATCGAGCGCGAAGTGCTGGTGCCGCTGATGGCCGAGATGGGCGGGCTGCCGGCCATGATCCCGCTCGGCCAGGTCGCGCGCGCGAAGATCACCAAGGGCGCGCCGGTGATCCGCACCGAAAATGCCCTTCTTTCCGCCTACATTTTCGTCGACATCCGCGATCGCGACATCGGCGGGTACGTCGCCGACGCACGCAAGGCGGTCGCCGACAACGTCAAGCTGCCCTCGGGAATGTATGTCACCTGGAGCGGGCAGTTCGAGTACATGGAGCGCGCGCTCGAGAAACTGAAGATCGTGCTGCCGCTGACCATCGGCATCATCTTCGTGCTGCTCTACCTGAATTTCCGCCGGGTGACCGAGTCGCTGATCGTGATGCTGTCCGTGCCCTTTGCGCTGGTCGGCGGCATCTGGCTGCTGTGGTGGCTCGGCTACAACCTGAGCGTCGCCGTGGCGGTCGGTTTCATCGCGCTCGCCGGCGTGGCCGCCGAGACCGGGGTGGTAATGCTGATCTACCTCGACCAGGCCTGGCGCGAAGCGGTCTCGACGCGAACCGGCCAGGGACATTCTCCGACAGTCGCCGACCTCTACGCGGCCGTGATGCACGGCGCCGTCGAGCGCGTGCGGCCAAAGATGATGACCGTGGTCGCGATCATGGCCGGCCTGCTGCCGATCATGTGGTCGTCAGGCGCCGGAAGCGAAGTGATGCGCCGGATCGCCGCGCCGATGGTCGGCGGCATGGTGTCCTCGACCGTGCTGACACTGGCCGTGATCCCGGCGATCTATGCGCTCGTCATGCAGCGGCGGCTGGCGGCGACGCAAGCCGCGGCGGCCGTACTGCACGGAGCCGAGTGATGCTTCTGCCGATGAAGCACTTCCCCTTTGCCCGCCTAACGCCGCGCCCAGCGGCGTTCATGCGGACCCGACTCGCGCTGCTGTCGCGCGCTTCGGAAAGCCGCACAAGGTCGGCTCGTGCCATAGCTGCGTGGTCTCCTTCTGCGATCCCGGCCCGCCGCAGTGACTCCGACTTTTCCCCCGAAACCATGGAGATAACGAAATGAAGAAGCTGATGTTCATCGCCTTGCTTGCGCTGACGGCTGCGCCGGCATTCGCCCAGCCCACCGGCAGCAGCGGCGCGAAACCCGCTGCCGCTGCCACTGGCGAAATGGCTGATGGCGAGGTTCGCCGCATCGACAAGTCGCGCGGCACCGTGTTGCTGAAGCACGGCGAGATCAAGAACCTGAATATGGGCGGCATGACGATGTCGTTCAAGTTCAAGGATCCGAAGATGGCGGAGCAGTTCAAGGAGGGTGACAAGGTGAAATTCACCGCCGAGCAGAAGGGCGAGGACCTGATCGTGACCTCGATCCGCAAGGCGCCCTGAGCGGCGGCGCGGCCGTTCAGCCGGCTGCGGTCGTCCGGCGCAGCATGAGCACCGCGGCGACCGCCGCGTAAGCCGCGGCAGCGGCCGCAAAACACAGCGCGTAACTGCCGCTGGCCCGCTGCAGGAGCCCGAACAGGAACGGACAGCAGACCACGCCGACATAGGTGAAGAACAGGCACCCGCCGGTTGCCAGCCCGACCTGGCCGGCGGGCGCGACCCGCGCCGTCTCGGCCAGGTACACGCCGTTCCAGCCGATCGCCGTCGCACCAAGCGCGGCAATCACGGCCAGCATCGCCGCCAGCGGCCAGGCCGCGGAGAACATTGCGGTGGCCAGCGCGCCGGCCGCCATCAGGCCGCCAAGCAGTGCCAACGTCGCTCGCGGGGAGAGCACACGGTCGGCGAATGCGCCCCAGCCGATCCGCGCGACCACGCCGGCGACATTCGCCACCGTCAACCCGACGCCGGCGGTGACGAGACCCAGTCCCACTTCCTCGGCGAGGTAGGCAACGATGAACCCCGACACACACATCTGCAGTCCGGCGTAGACGAACGACACCGCTGCCATCGTGCGCAACGCCGGCGTGCCCGCGACCAGGCGCAGCGCCGCGGCGAAGTGCCCCAGCGAAAAGCGGGCGGTCCGCTCGCGATCCGCATCCAGCGATCTCCGCAGTGGCTGCGCAGCCACGGTGATCAGCACGGCGAGCACGGCGACGGCCGCCACGGCGATCCGCCAGCCGGCAAGCAGCGCCAGCGGCGGCACGGCGAGGCCTGCCAGCGCGGCGCCGCCGGGAACACCGGTCTGCTTGATCGAGAACGTCAGCCCCATGCGGGCGGGCGATGCGGTTCGCGCCAGCAGATGGCTCGACGCCGGCGTGATCGGCCCGTAACCCACGCCGAGCAGCACCGCCGACAGTGCGACAACCGTCACCGCCGGCACGAGGCCGAGCAGCAGACCGAGCGCGCACGCGAGCAGGCTCAGTTGCGACAGGCGCAGCGCGCCGACGCGCAGCACTGCCGCACCGCCTGCCAGGGCAGCAGTGGCAGCACCGACATAGACCAGCGACAGATAGGTTCCGACCAACGAGGTCGGCAGGTCCAGGTCGGCGGCCACCAGCGGTGCGATTGCCGGCAGCGTCAGCAACGCGGCCGATGCAGCGGCCTGGATCGCGGTGGTTGCCAGCAGCGCGGAGGCAGCGGGGTTCATCGCCATCCGATCATTGCAGGCAACGTCGCCACCCGGACACGCCTGGCGCGGCCGCCGGCGGCCGCGCCGGCCGCGCCTTCGAGCGCCGCTGACGCGGATCGATGCGACCGATGAGAATATCGACGCCGCCGACGGCCCGGCGCGCGCTCGGGTTCAGGACGCCTCCGCCAGCCGCTTCAGGTTGGCCAGCCCGGCCTCGAAATCCGGCCCGACCATGCGGTCCATGAAGAAACCGAACCAGCGATTCACGGGATTCATGCCCATGTCGCCTTCGTTGCTCCAGGTGACACGCACGCCGCGGCCTTGCGGTTCGATCCGAAGGTGCCCGGTCGATTCCATGTCGAACTCGGGGAAAGACAATCGGTAGGTGAGCAACTGACCCGGTACAGCGTCGGTGAACTCCATCTTGCCGCTGCCCTCGGTCTCACTTTGCCATGACCAACGCGCGCCGGCGCCCGCCGCCGGTCCACCGTACTCGATCTTCATCTCCGGATCGCGCTGGTTCCACACCGACCAGCGCTGCCACTGCGCCGGAGCGGCGATCAGCGGGTAGACGCTGTCCGCCGGCGCGGCAATCGCCAGGCTTCGCTCGATCCTGAACTGCGAAGGCAGCGCCAGACCGACGGCAGCCAACAGCAGCGCCAGGGCAGCCAGACCGATCAGTATCCTCTTGAACCATTTCATCGTTCGGCTCTCCAAGGTGCGCCATGTGGAAATCTAGTCTTCGACAGTTGCTCGTGCCAATCGCTTTCCTTGCGGCGATGGTTTCCGGGTGCGCCACGCCCGACTCGTCCCTCGTCGGCGCTGACCGCGCCGCAGTGCTTGCCCGGCATGGCTCGCCTCCCGAGGTGCATCCGCTCCCCGGCGCCGGCGAACGATGGATTTATCCGCTCGGCGGTATGCAGCAGTTTGTGTGGGCCGTCGATCTCGACACCGCCGGACGCGTCGTTCAGGTTCGCCAGGTACGCACCGCGCAGAATTTTTCGCGCGTTCGCATCGGCATCGACACCGAAGCCGATGTTCGCAGGGAATTCGGCGCGCCGCGCATCGTGGTGCCTTTTCCCCGCACCGGGCTGGCCGGATGGATGTTTCCGTACCTGGAGAACGATCTCTGGAACTCTGAGATGGCGATCTACTTCGACGCGCAAGGCATCGTGCGCAAGGTGGAGAACGGGCCGGATCCGCGCTTTCTGGGCGGCGGCAACGATCGTCACTGAGCGCCAGCAAGTCGGGAATTACCCTCGGGCCGCGCGCAGCGGGCTTCGGGGCAACTCCGAATACTGCGCAGCCGGCGGCCGCGCGAGACTCGCGCGTCTGCCAGCGGCTGAACGCGACGATGAGCCCCGACCTGCCGACTCCACCTGTCCTGTCATTACAGGAAAAGCTCGACCGCATCGCTCATGAGCGCGACGTGCTGGCGCTGCTGCGCGATCTGGCCCGGGAAGGGCTTCGCGAAGGCGACCCGGTGCAGTCGCTCGCCGGCGGCGGGGCCGGCCGATTGCTGATCGCGCGCGAAGAGAACCCGCCACGCCTGCTCGTCCGGCACAGCGACGGCAGCGACAGCGAATACTCCCCCGCGTGCTGGCGCCGCGCCTGAGCACAGCCCGGCCGTCGGGGCCTTCCGCCATGCAAACAACATCGCCGCGTGGCACTATTGCGGTATGTACGCAGGCGAATCGGGGCCCAGGATCCTGATCATCGACACGCACGGTCAGCCGGTGCGCTGGGCCGGGATGATGCGCGCGGCCCGCTACTACGCCTCCGGCAAGGTCCTCACTGATCTCGGCGAAAGCCTGTTCTCCTGGAGCGGCGGCACGCAGGAGCGCACTGGGCTGCGCTCCGAATTCATCGCCAGTTCGATCGTGATGATCCGCGGTCGACACCGCATCCCCGCCGGCCATGCGCACGTGGGGCTGACCAAGCACCGGCTCTTTGCGCGCGATCGCAACATCTGCGGCTACTGCGGACACCAGTACAACGAGGCGGAACTCACCGTCGAGCACATCCAGCCGGTGTCGCGCGGAGGACGCCACGAATGGACCAACGTGGTCACGGCGTGCCGCTCATGCAACACGCGCAAGGGCAACCGCCGTCCCGAGGAAGCGCGCATGCCGCTGGTATACGTGCCCTATGCCGTGTGCCGCAACGAGGGATTCATCCTGAGCAACCGGCGCATCCTCGCCGACCAGATGACCTTCCTGCAGGCCGCGCTGCCCAAGTACTCGCGCTGGGCGCACGCGTAGCGCGCCACTGCTCGCAAAGCGTCAGTGTCGCCGCGGCGCCGGCACGCCAAGATCGATCACATAGCGCCAGCGGCCGTCGACGTGCCGCCAGATCGAGACGTAATTGCCGGTGCTCGACTTGCCCGCGGCCGTGAAGGTGTACCAGCCCCACGTGTAGGCAAGATCGCCGCTGGCGGCGATGTCAGCGGACTCGGGCTCCCACGTCAGCGTTGCCTCGCCGGTGCCGGCGAAGGACTCGCCGATAGCGGTCTTGCCGCGGATCGGCCCGACGCCGGCGCGGAAGATCACCGCATCCGGCGCCGCGTACTCGACGAAGGCCGTGCGCAGACCGGCCACGGCGGCACGCGCGGCGAAGTCCCGATCTGCCTGAATCACTTCGGCGGTAGCGGTCGGATCGGGTCGATGCGCGCAGCCGGCGAGCAAGCCAGCGAGGATCGTCAGGAGCAGGAACTTTCGCATCGTCGTCTCACTGTGCTGAAAGCAGTAACTGCCGCAGCGCGCCGAACGGCGCACCGCGCATGTAGGCATCGTGCTTGAACGCGAACTGCACCGCAGCAGGCTGCAGCACGCAGCGATCGTCGCCGGCAGCGGAGCGCAGCGCCCACAGCGTCGCGCCCGAGGCGCCGTCGAGCGCCGGCGCGTGCACCGGCAGGCCGTCGGCGCGCCAGGCGGTGCGTGCATAGCTCGCGCGCACGTCGTCGGTCGATTGCAGGCAGCGCGCGAAGACCACCACCGGCCGCGCGTGCAGCACGGCGTCGATGCGGCGTATCTGCGCATACGGATACGCGGCCAGCACCAGCGCCTGCGCCGGCGCATCGTCGAAATCTTCCAGAGGCAACGCCGTCCAGGCGCGACGCAGCTCGCGCTCCGCTGCGCCGGAACCGATCAGGATCGCCGCCAGGTCGTGCTCGGGGTGCACCAGCAGCCGTGCCCGCACGTCGCGCAACCAGCGCACGCGCCCCGCATGCGGCAGCGCAACGCCGAGATCGCCGAGCGCCGCGCCGTCGTCGAAAACGTGCCGACAGGTCGCCAGCCAGAGGCGGTGCCCGGCGCGATAGAACACGCCGCTGGCCAGCGGCTCGACGCGGCCGTCGCGCAGCGCCACCAGCGGCACCGCGTGCAAGGCCAGCGCATCGGCCACTGCGCGGGCCATCGCGGGAGCGATGCCCGTGTCGATGTCGATCGGTGTGGAGTCGAGGTGGCGCCAGATCACGCGCGCAAGGCTATCGCCGCCGCGCGCCGCCGCCAATGAGTTTGCGACGAGTGTCGCCCGGCGCGCCTCCGGACATCAGGTGCGCAGGTGGCGCTGCTGCCGCTGCGGCGCTGCGGCGACGGCCTCTTCCCTGCGCATAGCCCGCGCCAGCGGCTCGATGTCGACGAAGCCCAGCTTGCCGCGCGCGCCGCTGGCCAGGTAGTCGGCGGCAAGCGCTTCGGTGGCTGCCGCCGGCTCGACGCCATGCGCCAGCAGGTGCGCGTGCAGGTGCTCGTACAGCCGCTCGTTGGCGATTGCATGGGTGCGTCCGGTGGCGGCGTAAAGCGCATCGGCGAAGGCAAGGAAGCTGGCGAACGGCGCATCGCCCAGCAGCAGCGGCAGCGCGCGAGCAAAGCGGCCCGAGTTGGCGACCATGTCCCAGTACCGCGCGAAGCGCGCCAGCCGCTGCATCGTCGGAAAGTCGATCCGGTCGGTGGCCAGGATGTTGTACGGTGGCTGCGGGTTGAAGCGCAGGTCGAACGCTTCGGTGTGGCGAGCGATCGGCGCCCCGCGCAGCCGCTTCAGGATCCCGACCTGGATCTCGTGCGGACGCAGGCCGACGAGCCTGTCGAAACCGCGCGCGAAGCCCGCCAGATCCTCGCCGGGCAGCCCGGCGATCAGGTCCACGTGAAGGTGCGCGTGGGTCCGCTCGCGCAGCCAGCGGATATTGGCCTGCGCCGCGGCGTTGTCCTGCCGGCGCGAGATCAGCGTCTGCACCGGCTCGTCGAAGGTCTGGATGCCGATCTCGAACTGCAGCGTGCCAGCCGGAAAGCGCGCGATTGCCTGCTTGAGCCGTTCCGGCAGATGGTCGGGAATCAGCTCGAAGTGCACGAACGGCGGATCGCCACGGTCCGCCTCGATCCACTCGAGGAAGAAGCCGAGGATCGCCAGCGACGCATCGACCTTCAGGTTGAAGGTCCGGTCGACGAACTTGAAGTGCCGCGCCCCGCGCTGGTACAGGCGCCCCAGTTGCGCGATGAACTCATCGAGCGGGAACGGCCACGCGGTCTTGTCGAGCGCGCTGAGGCAGAACTCGCACCTGAACGGGCAGCCGCGCGAGGCTTCGACGTACACGTGCCGTCGGCCGATGTCTTCGTCGGTGTATTCGCCGTAGGGCAGCACGACTTCTGCCAGTGGCGGCTGCGCGCCGGCGTGCACCTTCATCAGCGGCCGCGGCCCGTCCAGGATCTGGCGGGCCAGTGCGGCGAAGGTCACGTCGCCCCAGCCGGTGACCACATAGTCCGCAAGGCGGCACACCTGCTGCGCATCGACCTCGTGGCTGACCTCGGGCCCGCCGAGCACGACGACGACCTCGGGCGCCACCGCTTTCAGCGCCGCGACGATCTTCGTCGTTTCCTCGACGTTCCAGATGTAGACGCCGAAGCCCACGATGCGCGGAGAAAACGCCAGCAGTTTTTCGACGACCTCTTCGGTGCGTGCGCCGAGGATGAACTCGACGATCGTCGAATCCGCACGCAGGCTGCCCAGATTGGCGCGCAGATAACGCAGGCCGAGCGAGGCGTGCGCGTAGCGGGCGTTGAGTGTCGCGAGGACGATCGAGACCATGCGGTCAGCCGCGTTCCTGTCGGCTCAGGTCGGCGTTGCGCTTACTTCGCCGCGGCGGCCACCAGCCCGTCCCTGGCCATCGCGCCAAGGATCACGTCGACGAACGCGTGTGTCTCGCTCTCGACATCGGTCGGGGCCGTGGTGCGGGTGCGGGCGGTCCACTCGACGCGATCGGCATCGACCCGGGTGAGCGCCGTTTGCGCGATATAGACACGGTAGGTTCGCACTTCCGTGCGTGCCGGCCACGACATGCCCCAGTAGGCGCCGTACCAACCGCGATAACCGACGAATCCCGGATACGGCCAGGGATCCTGATAGACGGCCTGCTCGAGCTCCTGGCCGATCACCGCGGTCGACAGCAGGTAACGCACTCCGGCGCCGCGCGCCGCCTGGAGCAACTGGCTGTCGCCTTCGCGATCGAGCACGCCCGGGACGACTTCGTAGCTGCGCGACGCCTTCACGCCGCGTGCCGCCAGCTTGGCCACCATGTCGTCCTCGTAGATCCGGCGCACCGTTTCGTCGCGCGCCACGCCGACCACCATCACCGCGCCGTCGATCCGCTGGCCGACAACCTCGGGCCGCGTCCACGTACCGTCGACCGTCGTCGACGCGCATGCTGCCAGCAGCAGTGTCGGCAGCAGCCACCGGGCCCGCCGAGCCAGCGAAAGCATTGCAACGAACATGTCCAACCTCAACCCGGATTCGATGCGCCGATGATACGTTTTGCTCGATGTTCCGCATTCCTGCACTGCCGTTCCTGCGAGGGTCCTGGCTCTTTCGAGCAGAACTCCCGTCAACCGCCCGATGAAGCTGAAATTCCTCGGCGCTGCCGGCGAGGTGACCGGTTCCTGCCTGCTGGTCGAGGCCGACGGCGTTCGCTTCCTGGTCGATTGCGGCATGTTCCAGGGCGGCCGCGACGCCGGACCGAAGAACCGGCGCGCCTATGCACGCGAGATCGGCCCGATCGACTTCGTGCTGCTGACGCACGCGCATATCGACCACTGCGGGCTGCTACCGCGCTTCGCGTGGCCGCGCCACGGTGCCGGGCTCCCGGCCATCTACTGCACCAAGCCGACCGCCGACCTCGTGCCGGTGATGCTCGCCGACAGCGCCTTCGTGCAGTCACGCGGCGCAAAGCGCTCGGCACGCCGGCGTGAACGGCCCGTGGAGACGCCGCTGTACGGCGTCGATGATGTGAAGCGACTGGCCACCCGGCTGAACGCGGTCCCGTTCGGCGTCGAGTTTCGGCCCCATCCAAAGGTTGCAGTACGGCTACACAGTGCCGGCCACATCGTCGGCGCGGCGTTCGCCGAGGTGCGGCTCACCGACGGCGGTCGCCGGCGCACGCTGGTCGCGTCCGGCGACCTCGGCGAGGACTCGGCGCTCCTCGTGCGCGACCGCAGCAAACCTCCGGCCGCCGACGTGCTGGTGGTCGAGTCGACCTACGGCGACCGCAACCACCGGTCGCTCGAGGACACGGAGGCCGAACTGGTCGAGGTGCTGCACGACGTCCTGCAGCAGCGGCGCGGCAACGTGATCGTGCCGGCCTTCGCGCTCGGACGAACGCAGGAGTTCGTCGTGCTGCTGTACCGGCTCGCCAAGGCGGGCCGGATTCACGTACCGCTGGTCTTCGTCGACTCGCCGCTGGCGCAGCAGGCAGCCGACGTGACCTTCGCGCACCTCGATGCGCTCGACGAGGAAGCGGCGGAGTTCCACCGTGCCGCGCGCGAGCGCAAGCTGCCCTTCACGCTGCGCTACACGGAAAGCGTCGACGACTCGATGTTCCTGAACTCGATCCGCTCCGGCGCGCTGATCATCGCCGCCAGCGGCATGTGCGATGCCGGCCGCGTCCGCCATCATCTCCGCCACAACCTGCCGCGGCGCGAATGCGCCGTTCTGTTCACCGGCTTCCAGGCCGCACGGTCGCTCGGCCGAAGGATCGTCGATGGCGCCCGCAACGTGCCGATGTTCGGCGATTCGGTCCCGGTCAATGCCAGCGTGCACACGCTGGGCGGGCTTTCGGCCCACGCCGGGCAGGATTCGCTGATGGAATGGCTGCGCGCCGTGCCGCGCAAGCCGCGCGCGGTTTTCGTCAACCACGGCGAGCCGCTCGCGGCGCACACACTCAGCGCGCGCGTGGCGCGCGAACTGAAGTGGTCGCCGACGATCGCCGAAGCCGAGACCGACTATGAGGTCTGACGAGCGCCGCCCCGGCCTGCGAGGCGACCGGCGCGTGCCCCTGTAAAGTAGTCTCAATGGCACGCCGGATGGCGTGCCCGCAACCGCCCAGCGCCGACCGACCGTGCCGACCTCGACCGCATTGACCGCTGCCGGCGCAGCCCCGCCCGAGCCGCTCGCCCCCAACCTGCAGGCCCGCCGGATCGGCATCGACACCTACCGCGAGAACGTCGTGTACCTGCGGCGCGATTGCCCGCTGGTGCGTGCGGAAGGCTTCCAGGCGCTCGCCAAAGTCGAAGTGGCGAGCAACGGGCGCGCGATCCTTGCGGTGCTGAACGTGGTGGACGACGCGCGCATGCTCGGCGAGTGTGAACTTGGGCTTTCGGAGGAGACCTGGGCGCAGCTTGCGGTGGCCGACGGCGCGCCGGTCACCGTTCGGCACGCGGAGCCGCCGCCGTCGATGTGGGCGCTGAAGCGCAAGATCGCCGGCGAGCGGCTCGGCGCCGATGAATTCGCGGCGATCGTGCGCGACATCACGGCGCACCGCTATTCGAAGATCGAGCTGGCGGCCTTCGTCGTGGCCACTGACCAGTTCGCGCTCGATCGCGACGAAGTGCTGTACCTGACCCAGGCGATGGTCGACGTCGGCCAGCGACTCGAGTGGCCGCAGCAGCAGCCGGTCGTCGACAAGCACTGCATCGGAGGCATCCCCGGCAATAGAACGTCGATGCTGATCGTGCCGATCGTCGCCGCGCACGGCATGCTGATCCCGAAAACCTCGAGTCGGGCGATCACCTCCCCCGCCGGGACCGCCGACACGATGGATTGCCTGGCCGAGGTCGAACTGCCGTTCGAGCGGCTGCGCGAGATCGTCCGCGAGCACCACGGCTGCCTGGCCTGGGGCGGACGCGCCGCGCTGTCGCCCGCCGACGACGTGCTGATCTCGGTCGAGCGGCCGCTGTCGATCGACTCGCCGGGGCAAATGGTCGCGTCGATCCTGAGCAAGAAGATCGCCGCGGGCTCCACGCACCTGGTCCTCGACATCCCGCTCGGGCCGAGCGCCAAGGTGCGCTCGATGGTGCAGGCGCAGCGGCTGAAGAAGCTGTTCGAGTACGTGGCGCGGCACGTCGGCATGACGCTCGACGTCGTGATCACCGACGGACGCCAGCCGGTCGGCTGCGGCATCGGCCCGGCGCTGGAGGCGCGCGACGTGATGCAGGTGCTGCACGGTGATCCCGGCGCCCCGGCCGATCTTCGGAACAAGGCGCTGCGCCTGGCCGGCCGCGTCCTCGAATTCGATCCCGACCTGCGCGGTGGCGACGGGTTCGCACTGGCGCGCGACATCCTCGACTCCGGCCGCGCGCGGATAACGATGGCAGCGATCATCGAGGCGCAGGGCACGCGTGGCTTCGACTGGCGCGACCCGCCGCTGGCGGCGATGACGCACGAAGTGACTTCATCGGCGACCGGTGCGGTCACCGCGATCGACTGCGAGCGGCTGTCGCGGATCGCGCGGCTGGCCGGCGCTCCGAAGGCCGCCGGGGCCGGCGTCGACCTGTTGCACAAGATCGGCGATCCGGTAGCCTCCGGCGAGCCGCTGTATCGGATCTACGCCGAAACGATGGCCGAACTGCAGTTCGCGCGCGAGGTCGCGACCCGCGCCAGCGGGTTTCGGGTCGGCGATGCGAGCGACGCCGGGGCGGCTGGCGAATTCGCGCCGGAGTTCTGATGATTCTTTGCTTCGACGACGAAGTCGATTTTGCGCGCGGGCTCGGGCTCGCCTCGGGATTGCCGGTACAGCGGATCGCGCGCCATCGCTTCCCGGATGGCGAACTGAAGCTGACACTGCCGCCGAGGCTCGGCGCCGAAGTGCGCATCCTGCGCTCGCTGCACGCCCCGAACGAAAAGCTTGTCGAGCTCATCCTGGCGGCGCGGGCGGCGCGTGAACTCGGCGCGCGCGAAGTCACGCTTGTCGCCCCGTACCTCGCCTACATGCGCCAGGACAGCGCGTTCAGGCCCGGCGAGGTCGTCAGCCAGAAGGTCATCGGCCGGCTGCTGGCCGACCTGTTCGACGCGGTGGTCACCGTCGATCCGCACCTGCACCGAATCGCCACGCTGAACGACGCGGTGCCGCTGGCGCGCGCGGTGGCGCTGTCGGCTGCGCCATTGATCGGGCATTTCGTCGCCATGCGCGGCCGCAGCCCGATGCTGGTCGGGCCGGACGCCGAGTCGGCGCAGTGGGTGCACGTGGCAGCGACCTACAACGGCCTGCCATGGACCGTTTGCCGCAAGACCCGCCACGGCGACACCGAGGTCGACGTCGAGTTGCCGGCAGCGGACATCCAGGGGCGTGACGTCGTGCTGATCGACGATGTGGCCAGCAGCGGCCACACGCTGGCGGCGGCCGCCCGCGCGCTGAACGAGGCCGGCGCGGCGCGCGTCGACGCCGTAGTGACCCACGCCGTGCTGGCGCCGGAGGCCGGCGCCCTGCTCAAGGCAGCCGGTATCGGCGAGTTCTGGAGCACCGACACCGTGCCGCACGAGAGCAATGTGCTTTCCGTGGTGCCGCTGATCGCCGATGCGTTGCGACCCGCGTGACAGCGGCCGCCGGCCGCTTCGTCTTGACCGGAAAGAAAAGGGCCCGCGATGCGGGCCCTTTTTTCAACGTCGCGCAGCGACGACTACTTCAGGTGCTTGCTGACGAACTTGGTCAGTTCGAACATGTCGGCCTTGGCCTTGCCGAAAAGTTCGCGCAGCTTCTCGTCGGCATTGATCATGCGCTTGTTGACGGCGTCCTGCAGCTTGTTCTTCTTGATGTACTTCCAGATCTCGCTCGTCACCTCGGTGCGCGGCATCGGCCTGGAGCCGATGATCGCGGCCAGAGGGCCCGACGGGGTCAGCGGCTTCATGAACGCCGCGTTCGGTTTGCGCGCGACCTTCTTCTTCGCCGCTTTCTTCGGCGCGGCTTTCTTGGCAGCCTTCTTCGGCGCGGCTTTCTTGGCCGTAGTCTTCTTCGCGGCCTTCTTGGCGGTTTTCTTGGCAGCTTTCTTGGCCGGAGCCTTCTTCGCCGCCTTCTTCGCTTTCTTGGCAGTTGCCATCAAGTTCTCCTCAAACGGGTTAGCGAACCACAGCGACAGCGTTCTCGACTCATGCTGCTTCAAGAGCGCTCTCGTTGCGTGACGCGGAAACTAAAGCGATTTCCCTCTGAGCGCAAGCATTTTCAGAGGGGAAATGGCGATTTCTCAACGCCGACGCAACGATTCTCAGAGGGGAACGTGCGTTTGCGGTGATATTGGCGGCCGGCGCAGCGGCGTTCAGCACTACAAGATGTTGGATTCCGCCTGAGTTGCAGGTCGATATCTTGTGCCAGTTGTGGTGGCCGCCGCGGGCTTCTCAACGGGCCGCGATGCCCTCGGCGGCGCGAAGCTCCAGCTCGGCCACCATGCGGGCAACCCGGTCGGCGAGTTCCTCGGTGCTGACCTGTTCGCGCAGCCGCTCGACGAGCAGCGGAAAGGCGAACGGGGTGGGCTGCTGCAGGTGCCGAT
>JAHEDN010000306.1 GCA_024641225.1 Burkholderiales bacterium
CGAAGGCACGCGCATCGCCGCCCGCGCGCTGGCCACTGCGGTACGCGAGCCCGGAAACCTCACCGCACGCTCAGACATGATGATGGCCTCGATGATGGGCGCGATCGCCTTCCAGAAGGATCTCGGCGCCGTGCACTCGTGCGCGCACGCGCTCGGCGCCGTGTGCGACCTGCACCACGGCCTGGCCAATGCGCTGATGATCGAGCCGGTGATGCGCTTCAACCACGAGGCCGCGCCGGCGAAGTTCGCCGAACTGGCGCACGCGGTCGGCGCCGGCGGCGGCGAGGCCTTCGTGCCGTGGCTGGCGACGCTGAAGCGGGAGATCGGCATCGCGCCGAACCTCAGTGCCGTCGGGGTGAAAAGAGAGCAGATCGGCCGGCTGGTCGAAATCGCCGAGAAGGACATCTGCCACCAGACCAATCCACGGCCCTGCACGCGGGATGACTTTGCGCGGTTCTTCGAGCAGGCGCTGTGAGATGTCGCGGCGCCTGAAGATCGGCATCTCCGCCTGCTTCTTCCATCCCGACCCCGACCGGACCGTTTTCACCGGCAAGACGCTGCAGTACGTCGAGCAGTCGATCGCGCACTGGGTGCAGTCGCAAGGCAACCTCGCCCTGGTGATTCCGTCGCCCGCCGGCGAAACGCGCCGCGGTGATGTGACGCTCAAGCACTACGCCGGGCTTCTCGACGGGCTGGTGCTCGAGGGCGGGTCCGACATGTGGCCCGGCAGCTACGGCGAGGAGCCGTTGCGCCCGGAGTGGAGCGGCGACCGCATTCGCGACGAGTACGAAATCGCGCTTCTGCGCGCCTTCATCGAGCGCGGCAAGCCGGTGCTGGGCGTCTGCCGCGGGATGCAGGTGCTTAACGTCGCCTACGGGGGCACGCTTTACCAGGACCTCGCCCTGCAGAAGCCGGGGCCACTGTTTCACCGCAGCGCACAGTTGTATGACCGCAATCACCATCAGATCGGGATCGAGCCGAACACGCGGCTGGCGCGGCTGTACGCGGGGCTCGCCGTGGCCACGGTCAACAGCGTGCACCACCAGGGCATCAAGGACCTGGCACCGGGGTTCGTCATCGAGGCCGCGGCGCCCGACGGCGTGATCGAGGCGTTCCGGCACGGCGCCGAGTTGTACGTGGCCGGCGTGCAGTGGCACCCTGAGTTCCATGTTGGCGAGAATGCGCACCTGCTCGACGGCGCGCCGCTGCTCGCCGATTTCATGGCCGCATGCCGCGCCGCCCGATGAAGAACACCACCCGGAGACCCCGATGAGCGACCGCTTCGATACGCTGATCTACGGCAAGGACGAGCGCAATCCCCGCATCGCCCGCATCACGCTGAACCGTCCGGAACGCTTGAACGCGATCAGCCCGCAGATGCCTGGCGAAATCCGGCGCGCGGTGCAGCAGGCGAACGACGACGACGAGGTGCACGTGATCGTCGTGCAGGGCGCGGGTCGCGCCTTCTGCGCCGGCTACGACATGAAGGAATCGGCCGAGCAGCCCGACGCGCACGAGTGGCTGCAGAACGAGACGCCGTGGGATCCGATGGTCGACTACCGGTGGATGAAGGGCGCCAGCGACGACATCATGAGCCTGTGGCGCAGCCATAAGCCGACGATCTGCCGCGTGCAGCAGTACGCGATCGCCGGCGGCTCGGACATCGCGCTGTCGTGCGACCTGCTGGTGATGGAGACGACGGCGCGAATCGGCTACATGCCGACCCGCGTCTGGGGCTGCCCCAGCACGGCGATGTGGCTGTACCGGGTCGGCATGCAGCATGCCAAACGGCTGCTGTTCACCGGCGACACGATCGATGGTGTCACGGCAAAGGAATGGGGCCTGGCGATCGAGGCGGTGCCTCCTGGAGAACTCGATGCGACGGTCGATGCGCTGGCCGATCGCATCGCGGGCGTCCCGCGCGGGCAGCTGATGATGCAGAAGCTGATGATCAACCAGGCCTACGAGAACATGGGCCTGGCAAGCACGCAGATGATCGCCACCGTGTTCGACGGCATCACGAGGCACAATCCCGAGGGCGTGTGGTTCCGCGCCCATGCGGAGAAGCATGGCTTTCACTCGGCGGTCGAGTGGCGCGACTCCGGCCGCCCGATTCCCGAGGGCGACGAGGCACGCCGCCTGACGCGGGAACTGCGCGGCGGGAAGTAGCCCGCCCGCTCCGATCCAACTTTCTGGCTGCATCCGATGCTGACCGTCCTGAACCCCGCCACCGGCGTCACGATCGCCGAACTGCCGGCCGACACACCGGACTCGGTGGCTGCCAAGTACCGGGCAGCGCTCTCTGCCCAGGCCTCATGGGCCGCGCGGCCGCTCGACGAGCGGCTTGCCTGCATCCGTCGCTTTCGCCAAGGCATCGTGGGCGAACTCGACAAGCTGGCCGCGATCCTCACCTCGGAAGTCGGCAAGCCGATCCGGCAATCGCGCAACGAACTGAACGGACTGCTCGGCCGGCTCGACTTCTTTCTCGAGGCGGCAGCGCCGACGCTGGCAGCGTGCACCGTTTTCGATGCCGACGGCATGCTGGAACGGATCACGCATGAACCGCTCGGCGTGATCGCCAACATCTCGGCGTGGAACTACCCCTACTTCGTCGGTGCCAACGTGTTCGTCCCGGCCCTCGTCGCAGGCAATGCGGTGCTGTACAAGCCGAGCGAATACGCGACGCTGACCGGCCTCGAGATCGGCAACCTGCTGCACACGGCGGGCGTGCCGCAGGACGTCTTCCAGGTGATCGTCGGCGCCGCCGACGCCGGCAGTGCATTGCTGGAGCAGCCGATCGACGGCGTGTTCTTCACCGGCTCGTATGCCACCGGGACGAGAATCGCGCGCGTCGTCGGGCCACGGATGATCCGGCTGCAACTCGAGCTCGGCGGGAAAGATCCAAGCTACGTCTGCGACGACGTCGACGTTGCGACGGCAGCGGCATCACTGGCCGACGGCGCGATGTACAACACGGGGCAGAGTTGCTGCGCGGTCGAGCGCATCTACGTTCACGAACGGATCCACGATGCCTTCGTCGACGCGTTCGTGAGCGAAGTGAAGGGCCTCCGCATCGGCGACCCGACCGATGAATCGAGCTACATCGGTCCGCTGACTCGCGCCGCGCAGATCGACGTGCTGGAGGCGCAGGTCGCCGATGCAAAGGCCAGGGGAGCGATATTGCGCACCGGCGGCCGCCGCCTCGGTCCACCCGGAAACTGGTTCGAGCCAACGGTATTCAGCCACGTGAACCACGACATGGCGCTGATGCGCGAGGAAAGCTTCGGGCCGATCATCGGCATCCAGCAGGTGGCGGGCGACGAGGAAGCGGTGCGCCTGATGAACGACACCGAGTACGGTTTGACCGCCGGCGTCTATGCCAAGGATGCAAGGCGCGCCGAACGCATCCTGTCACGAGTCAACGCCGGCAGCGTCTACTGGAACTGCTGCGACCGGGTCAGCCCGCGACTGCCGTGGAGCGGCGTCAAGCACTCCGGCATCGGCCTGACGTTGTCGACCTACGGAATCGAGACCTTCACCCGGCCCAAGGCCTGGCACCTGCGCTCGCCCTGAAAATCGGGGTCAGACTCCAATTTCCGGGCCATACCGACGCTCAACGAAACGCAGAGGCAAGCCACTGCTCGAACTGCACCGCCTGCAGCGCGCCGCTCACGCGTTCGACAACCTTGCCGTCACAAAACGCAGCCAGCGTCGGGATGCTTCGGATCGACAGCTGCTGGCTCAGTTGCGGATTGGCGTCGGTATCGACCTTGACGAACAGCCACTCGGGATGCCGGGCAGCCGCCTGTGCGAACACGGGAGCAAAGCCGCGACACGGACCGCACCACGCAGCCCAGAAATCCGCGACGACCGGCCGCTGGCTGGCTGCGAGTACCTCGGCAAAGTTCTCGTCGGTCATCGCGACCGGCACGCCAGCCAGCAGCGCCTTGCTGCAATGGCCGCACGTCGGTTCATCGTTGAAGCGTTCGGATCTGACACGGTTCTGCGACCGGCAATGCGGACAGCGGATGATCATGACGGCACCGGATCGTATGACTGAAGCGCAGATGCGGCCGGAACGGGCGAGTTCAATGCGACACTCGCCGCTGTGCCCTCTGTCAATCGTCAGTCGATGAAGCCTCGTAATACCAGCCGGCCGCGCACCCCGCCAGCCGACCGCCCGCCGCAGCGACGGGGTAGCGCGGAGGTCGA
>JAHEDN010000307.1 GCA_024641225.1 Burkholderiales bacterium
GCCGCGCGCACGGTACAGCAGCAGATCGAATGCCCAGCACTGCATCAGCCGCAGGCTCGCCGGCACCACCGGATCGCGGCCGACGCCGCTGGCGATGGCGGCCGCGGTCAGCGCGGGACCAAGCTCGAGCAGGCGATAAAGCACAACCGCTGCCTCAGCGGCCGGCGACTCTTCGCTGGCTCCAGCGAGCGCAGCCAGCGGCGCGCCCGAGGCCAGCGCCAGGGCCTCCGCCGGCGCCGCAACGCCCTGCTCGGCGAGCCAGGGCAGGCAGACCCCAGCCGCGGGCAGCGGCACTTCAACCAGGACGCAGCGCGAGCGGATCGTTGGCAGCACGTCGTCGAGCGCGTCGGAAACCAGAACGAAAGTGGTCGCCGGCGGCGGCTCTTCGAGCACCTTGAGCAGCGTGTTGGCCGCGATCGCGTTCATCGCTTCAGCCGGCGCAAGCACCACCACCCGCTGTCCGCCGCGATAGGCGGCAATGCCGAGGAAGTCGGACAGCGCGCGCACCTGGTCGACGCGGATCTCGCGGCTGGCGCGGGCGGGCTTCCCATCGCCCTCTCCCGCGTCGGCGACGATGCCCGTGTCGGCAACAGGCTCCTCTTCCTGCGCGGCCTGCGGAAGCAACCGCTCGGCAAGCGCCTGCGGCAGCACCCAGCGCAGGTCCGGATGGCTGAATGCACCTGTCAGCCGGCATTCGTCGCATCGTCCGCAACTGCGCCCGTCGCCCTGCCGGTTCGTGCACAACAGCGCCTCGGCGAAATCGATCGCGAGGCTCTTCTTGCCGACCCCTTGCGCGCCATGCAGCAGCACCGCATGAACGCCACGCGCCGCAAGCGGCGGCAGCCGCGGCCATACCGGCTCAAGCCAGGGAAGCCTGCGCGGCGTCATAACCAGTGGCCGACCGCTTCCGCCAGGTGCTGCTGCACTACGGCCTTGTCCTGCGAGGTGTCGACGACGACGAAACGCCGTGGTTCGGCGCGCGCGCGGGCCAGGTAATGCTCCCGCACGCGGGCAAAGAAGTCGCGTTGCTCAGATTCGAAGCGGTCGCTGCGCTGCGCCCGTGCCAGCCGTGCCGCCGCGAGTTCCGGCGCCAGGTCGAACAGGAACGTGAGGTCGGGCTGCAGACTTTCGTGCACCCAGCGCTCGAGCACGGCCACGTCCGCTTCCGGCAGTCCGCGCCCGCCGGACTGGTAGGCATAGGTCGCGTCGGTGAATCGGTCGCACAGCACCCAGCGCCCGGCCGCCAGGGCCGGCTCGATCACGCCAAGGACGTGCTCGCACCGCGCCGCGAACATCAGCAGCGTTTCAGTGCGTGGCTGCATCGGCCGGTGCAGGATCAGCTCACGCAGCGCCTCGCCAATCGGCGTCCCGCCCGGCTCGCGCGTCAGCAGCACGTCGATGTCGCGCGAGCGCAGCCATCCATCGATGAAACCGATCTGCGTGCTCTTGCCGGCGCCGTCGATGCCCTCGAACGTGATGAAGCGGCCGCGTGCCGTCACGCGTCCCCCTTGGGCACACGCTTCGCGCAACGCCGGGCAGTACTCACCGCTTTCCTCCAAGCTGATACTTGACGACGGCGCGATTGTGCTCGGCCAGCGAGTCGGAAAACTGCGATGTGCCGTCGCCGCGAGCGACGAAGTAAAGAGCGCGCGTCTGCTCGGGTTGCAGCGCCGCCTCGATCGAAGCACGCCCCGGAAGGGCGATGGGCGTCGGCGGCAGCCCGGCGCGGGTGTAGGTGTTGTAGGGGGTGTCGGCGGCGAGGTCGCGCTTGCGAAGGTTGCCGTCGAACCGCTCGCCAAGTCCGTAGATGACCGTCGGATCGGTCTGCAGCAGCATGCCGGTGCGAAGACGGTTGATGAACACGCCCGCGATGCGTGGGCGCTCCTCAACCTGGCCGGTCTCCTTCTCGATGATCGAAGCGAGGATCAGCGCCTCGTAGGGTGACTTCAGCGGCAGGTCATCCGCCCTCTCCTCCCACGCGCCCGAAAGACGATCCTGCTGTGCACGGTAGGCCCGGCGCAGGATATCGAGGTCGCTCGAGCCGGCATCGAACACGTAGGTGTCGGGTGCGAAGAGCCCCTCGGGATGCGTCTCCGCGCTGCCCACGGCGACGAGCACCTGCGCATCGCTCATCTTCTCGGTGTCGCGCTTGAGCAGGGCATGCTGCGCAAGCGCCGAGCGCATCGCACGAAAGGTCCAGCCTTCGACGATCGTCAGCCGTTCCTTCAGCGTTTCGCCGCGGCGCAGACGTTCGAGCACGTCGGCCAGGCGCATGCCGCGCGTTACCTCGTAGCGCCCGGCACGTAGCCGCTGGGTCACGTCGGTCCAGCGCGCCGCGGCGACGAACAGTTCCACGTTCACGTCGACCCCGTGTTCTCGCAACGACTGCGCAATCGCGCGCGCAGAAGCTCCGGCCGGGACGAGGATCTCCACACGCTCGTCGCGCACCGGCAGTGGGCGCTGGTACAGGTGCCAGATCGCAGCCGCCCCGGCGACGCCGGCGAGCAGGATCAGCGCGACGAAAGCGAGCAGGATGCGACCCTGCAGCCGTACGGGAAAATGGCGTGATGCCGGATTCATGAGACTTGAGCTGTGCGCCGCCGTCCAAAAATAAGACTGTCAGGCAGTCGGGCGAGCACGCTGAGGTTTCCTTTCTTGCTGCGCTCGAAGGATTCGCCGTTGAGGCGGCTCGGCTGGCTCATGCCCGCCTATGATACGTTCGCGTCCACTGGATCTTTGCTGCATCGACCGCAACGATGGATGTAGACACGGAAACACCCTTGAACCCGACGCCGGCGGCCGCACCGGCATTGGGCTGCTGGCACTTCGATGCTGCCGAGGCGGAGTCGGCACTGCGTGCGCCGGTTCGCGCGTCGCTCGCCGAGTTCGGCGTCATCGCTGTCAGCGGTGACGATGCCGCGCGCTTCCTCCACGGCCAGTTGACCAACGACGTCGAGCACCTGGGCACGGACCGGCTCGCACTGAACGGCTACTGCAACGCCAAGGGCCGACTGCTGGCAACCTTCCGCACGTGGCGTGATGTGTCAGCGACGTACTTGCTGCTGCCGCGGGAACTTCTGCCGGGCGTGCTCAAGCGGCTGTCGATGTTCGTTCTGCGCGCCAAGGTGCGGCTGAACGACGAATCGGATGCGTGGCATGCCTGGGCCCTGTTCGGGGCCGGCGCCGAAACGATCCTGGCCACGCTCGGCGCCACTTCGCCGGCCGCACCGGGACAATGCGTCCGGATCGGTAGCGCGTGCCTCGCTCGCCTGCATGGCTCGGCGCGTTTGGCGGAGCGCTTCCTGATGCTGGTGCCCGCGGCTGATTCGGCCGACTGGCAGGCACGGCTTTCCGCTGTACCGACCGTCGGCAGCGGCGCCTTCTGGTGGAGCGAAATCGAGGCCGGCGTGCCGACGGTGTTTGCCGCCACGCAGGAGAAGTTCGTGCCGCAGATGATCAATTTCGAGGTGATCGGCGGGGTCAGTTTCAGCAAGGGCTGCTACCCCGGGCAGGAAGTCGTGGCGCGCAGCCAGTACCGGGGCAAGCTGAGGCGGCGGATGCAACTGGCGCACTGCGCCCTGGCGGCGGACGCCGGCGCCGACGTTTTTGCGGCCGGCGAAGCCGAGCCCGTCGGAACGGTGGTGATGGCCGCGAGTGCCCCGGGCGGCGGTTTCGACCTGCTGGTCGAATGCCCCCTCGAGAAGGCCGAGGCGCCGCTCCATCTGTTTTCCGCGGAGGGCCCGCTGCTTGAACTGCGCACCCTGCCCTACGAGATCGTCGACGTGACTGCCTGAAGCGAGCCACCGACATGCAGCACTGGTTCGTCTACTACAAGGTCGAGGCATCCGCGGTCCGCGGGCTCGAACCGCGCCTGCGCCGGATGCAGCAGGAAGCTGTCGCCGAGAGCGGAGCGCGGCCCCGACTCATGCGTCGTACCGACGGCGATGGCAACGCGGCAACACTGCTCGAGGTCTACGACGAAATTTCCAGTGCCGATGCCTTCAAAGCCGCCCTCGAGGCGGCGGTGGCTCGCGCCGACTTGCCCCCGCCTCTGCTCGCGCAGCGGCGCACGGAACGGTTCGAGGAAATCTGACATGTGCCTTGCCGTCGTCGCGTGGCATGCGCACCCGGACTTTCCGCTGGTGCTGGCGGCCAATCGGGATGAGTTCTATACCCGCAGTACGCGCCCGGCGTCCTGGTGGGGCCA
>JAHEDN010000308.1 GCA_024641225.1 Burkholderiales bacterium
CAGCCCGGCGAGTGCCTCGTGCGGGCGCAACTTCATCATCTTCATCTCCAACGGTGACCCGGCCACGCAGACCCAGACCGTCAACGCCGAGCGCGCGTTTCTGCAGCAGATTGGTGGCAATACGACGGCGATTCCGGCGCCGAGCGGGGTGAACAACCCGACGCGCAATCTGTTCGCAAGCTGGGGCGACGAGTTCGCGCGCGAGCTTCTCATCCAGGACTTCAGCAGCCGCGACGGGGCGCAGAGCATCACGACCTTCGGGGTTGCCGTCATCGGCGCCAATAGCGATCCGAACAACACGACCAATCCGCCGTTCTCCGGCTTCTTCTCCTACGTCGAATCGATGGCGCGCTTCGGCGGCAGCCCCAGGTATCTCAACGGTGCCGGCCAGCCCTCGTACTTCTATCCTGCCCTCGGTCCAGGCGCGATCGCCGATGCAGTCGATGCAATCTTCGGCCGCATCCTTTCGGCCAACACCGTCTTCACGTCGGCGGCGCTGCCGATCAGCGTCAGCACGCAGGGCACTTACAAGAACCAGGTGTTCATCGGCATGTTCCGGCCGGACGAGTCGATGCGGCCGCGCTGGTACGGCAACGTCAAGCAGTACAAGTTCGCCTTCGACGACAGTTCGGGCGTCTTGTCGCTGATCGACTCGGCGGGAAATGCGGCGGTCAGCACGATCACCGGTTACGTCGAGTCGTCGGCGGTGAGCTACTGGACACGATCGAGCACGTTCTGGGTCAACGCCCCGCGCGGCCGAATCAATCCGGCCTCCGACTCTCCCGATGGCGAGGTGACCGAAAAGGGCGGCGCCGCGCAGCGGCTGCGTGAAGCCTTCGCCGCCAGCCAGTCGGGTCGCAACGTGTACACGTGCATCGGCTGCGCGACGAACACGAATCTTTCCACTGCCAGCGCAGCGCAGTTTGCGACCGGCAACGGCACGATATCCGCAAGCGCGCTCGGCGTGTCCTCGTCGGACCGTGACGAGCTGATCGAGTGGGTCCGCGGCACGAACAACGTGGACGACGACGGCGGTAGCGGCGAGGAGCCTGGTCCGACAACCAGTCCGGCAACGACGGTGCGGCCCTCGATCCACGGCGACTTGCTGCACTCCCGGCCGGCGGTGATCGACTACGGCGGCAGCACCGGGGTGGTGGTGTTCTACGGCGCTAACGACGGTACGTTGCGCGCGGTGGGCGGCGAGCAGACCGGCGCCGATGCGGGGCGTGAACTGTGGGCCTTCGTTCCGGAGGAAATGTTCGGCAAGCTCAAGCGACTGCGTAGTAACTGGCCGGAAGTGAAATACCCGAACAATCCTGATCCGACCGCGACCGGGCGCGACTACTTCGTCGACGGCCCGATCACCGTACTGCGCAACGCGGGCACCAACGAGGTGATCATCTACGTCGCGATGCGTCGCGGCGGAAGGTTCCTCTACGCGCTCGACGTGTCTAATCCGGCGGCGCCGCGGTACAAGTGGCGGTTCGGCCCCGGGCAGTTCAGCGCGATCGGCCAGACCTGGTCGGAGCCGAGGCTGGCAATGCTGCGCGGCCATTCCAATCCGGTGATCGTGATGGGCGCCGGCTACGACGCGGCTGCCGAAGACGCATCGCCGCGGGCAACCACCACTATGGGCAATGCCGTGCTGGTGATCGACGCCTACACGGGGGCACTGATCGGCAACCTGAGCACGCTCGGCAGTGTTCCCGGAGCGGTAACGCTGGTCGACATCGACAGCGACGGCTACGTCGACCGCGCCTATCTCGGCGATGCGCGCGCCAACGTGTACCGCGTCGACTTCGAGGACGGCAGCGGCGGCAACGCGCCGCAGAACTGGACCATTACGCGGCTGGCCGCGCTGGCCGTGGGAAACGCGGAACGCAAGTTCCTGAACGAGCCGGACGTGGTCATCACCAAGACGAGGATTGCCATCCTGTTCGGCAGCGGTGACCGCGAAAGGCCGCTGCTCGGCCGCATGCCGTACCCCGGAACCAGCCTGACCGACACCAAGGACGGGCTGATCACCCTGTTCGACGCCAAGCGCACCAAAGGTGCGCCGAGCGTGGCATCGCCGACGGCGGCGGCTGATCTGGTGACGCATGGAAGCTTTTCGACAACGGAAAATCCCAAGGGCTGCTTCTTCCCGCTGCCTTTCTCTGCCATCGGCGAGAAGACGGTCAATGCCGGCCTGACCGTTGCCGGGCGAACCTTGTTCTCCACCAATACGCCGGCCCAGTCGTCGGCCAACCAGTGCGGCAGCCTGGGAACGGCGCGGACCTACGCGATCCCGCTTTTCTGCGGCACCGTCGCCTCGGTGGATCTGCTCAACGGCGGCCTGCCGCCGACGCCGATGTCGGGGCTCGTGGACATGGGCGACGGCGTCATCCAGCGCTTCCTGATCGGCGGTGCTCCTCCAGGACGCAGCTACGGTGGCAGCCGTTCGTCGATCGGTGCGTCCAGGCCGACGATTGCGGTGGACAACACGAGGCGGCGCACTTACTGGTATCCGAACCGGTCGCGCTGAACGCTGGCGGGCAGTTCCGCTCGCCTGCCGAAACCGGCGTACGGCGCGCTTCGCCAGGGGCGCGCCGCGGCCGTGTCAGTAGAACACGGTCAGCACGCCGGTGAAACCATACAGGCTGCGGCCGCTGATTTCGCCGCTGGCGTAGAAGCCCACGAGTGGCACGTCGCCGAGCTGCTGCGCGATGACGCGCAGTTCTTCGCTTTGCTCGCCGAACATGTGTGTGCCGCGGCCGAGGCAGGAGATATACACGGCGCCCCGGGCGCCTACTGGCCGGCGCCGAAGTTCCGACTGCTCGTGAAGATGGTCGCGGATCTCGGCGCAGATGCGCGTCAGGTCCTTTCGTGCCGCGGCCTCATCGCGCACGCAGAAACGCACCACCTGCCCAGGTTCGATCGGCGTGCCCACCGCGACCGCCCCGCGTGACGGGTCGATCCCCAGCACCGGTCGCACAAGGTAGTCGTCGTGCCATCGATGCGCAGGCGCGCTCGACTGCTCCGGCTCGATGCCGACGAACAGCAAGCCGCGCCGGCCGAGGACCTTGAGTTGTGCCAGAGATTCGCGCGCGCGCTCGTCGGCGCCGGCCGTGGCCACGTTCTCGACGATCCCGGTATCGCGCAGCAGCACGTCGAATGCACGCTCGCCGTCGAGCGTGTCGATCAGGTTGTCTTCGCCGGCCGTGATCTTGCGCCGGCGGCTGCCCGGCAGCGGGTGACAGCCCTGCGTCACGCGCGAGACGAGCCGCACATCCTCGGCGAACACCACTCCCGAAATTCCGCCGCGCAGCACGCGATCGGCGATCGTCAGCGGCGGCTCGCGGCCGCTGGCCAGACCCCCGAAGAGGTGGCCGCTGTCAACCTTGAGCGCCATGTCCTCGATCAGCCCCGGCAGGCCTGGCGCGTTCGGGTCGGCATGGACGAGCGCGGTGTACGCCACGCTGCCGGCGCGACCGGCGCGGGTGCCGCGCGCCGGCGGCCGCTGCGCTCCCGAAAACACGTTGAAGCTGCCGGGCTCGAATCTTCCGAGCATGATGGCAAGGGCAGGTTCGTCGATGTATTCGACTCCGGTGGCGCATACCGCGGCGGCGCTCGCGCCGACCCAGTTTGAAACGCCGGTGCGAACCTTCAACAGGGCCAGGATTGCGCCGGCCTGTGACTGCAGGCCCTCGGTCAGGTAGATGAAGCCGAGGTTCGCGCCGCGCTGCGTCGACTCGTTGCCCGCCTGCGCCGCCAGCTGGGCCACGCACAGATCGACGGCAGTGCTGCCGTCGGGGTGAGCGGCATGGGCGTAGCGGAAACGCATGCTCTACCCGCGTTGCGGGGTGCGCCGCTTGCGCTTGCGCGGAGCCGCCTTCGGTGCCGCGCCGCGAACTTTCTTCTCGTCCGCGGTCTGCTCGGCAGCAGCCTTCGCGGCCGCCTGTGCCTCAGCGGCAGCAGTGGCGGCGATCTTCGTGAACTGCTCCTGCAGGGTGTTCCACCAAGCGGCCGGATTCAGGGGTAACGCCGAAGCCGCCGCGGCGGCCGTCTCGCGCGCACCACGTCCCTTGCGCGGCGGCGCTGCGGCCGGGACCGGCGCGGCGGCAGGCATCGGCGGCAGCGGCTGGCCGGCCGGATCGGGCCAGTTCGCAGGCGGCACCGGTGCACCAGCCGCCTGCGCCGGTGCGGCGGCG
>JAHEDN010000309.1 GCA_024641225.1 Burkholderiales bacterium
TTTACCCTCCTGCAGCTGGCGCACGCCACCGCGACGCTGGCCAACGATGGTGTGGTGATGAAACCGCACATCGTCCGCACTGTCGAGGAGGCCGCGACGGGCGAGATCCGGCCGACGGTTTTGAGCGAAAGCCACCGGATTCCGGTCAAAGCCGAGCACATCCGCATCGTGCGGGAGGCGATGGTCGACGTGAACATCAGCGGCACCGGCCGCGTTGCTTTCGCGGGCGCCCCTTACCGGGTCGCCGGCAAGACCGGTACGGCGCAGGTGATCGGCATCAAGTCCAACGAGAAATACGACGCCAGCCGTGTCGATGAGCGGCTCCGGGACCATTCGCTGTACATCGCCTTCGCGCCGGCCGGCCCCGTCGAAAGGCCGGTGATTGCCATCGCGGCGCTGGTGGAAAACGGAGGCTTCGGCTCGCGTGCGGCGGCGCCGATCGTGCGCGCCGCGATCGACTATTACCTGCTCGGCAAGCTGCCGCAAGGAATGGCGCCGTTGCTGAGCGACCGCCTGCCGCCCGAGGCCGCCCGCCGGCAGGAGGTGCCGCGCCTGGCGCAGGCCGTTGAGGTGCGCCATGAATGATGCGGCGCTGAAGCGGCCCTGGCGCCGCTCGCCCCCGGTGCTGTGGCTTCGCGAGCGCATCGGCGTGCTCGATCCCTCGCTGCTGGCGATCGTCGGTGCCTTAGTGCTGGTTGGGCTGGTCACCCTGTACTCGGCGGCGAACGACTTCCCCTGGCGGTTCACCGACCAGCTTCGCAACCTGGCGATCGCTGCTGCGGTGATGTTCTTCGCCGCCAACGTGCCGCCGGCCACACTGCAGAAGCTGGCGGCGCCCGCTTACCTGATCGGCGTCGTGCTGCTGATTGGCGTGGCGGTGGCCGGCGTAACGGTAAAGGGCGCCACGCGCTGGCTCGATATCGGCGTGACACGGATTCAGCCGTCGGAAATGATGCGGCTGGCGCTGCCGATGATGCTGGCGTGGTATTTCCACCGCCGCGAAGGAGCGCGAAAGCCGCTCGACTTTCTCTTCGCATCGGCTCTGGTCTTCGTGCCGGTCGTGCTGATCGTCAAGCAACCCGATCTGGGTACGTCGCTGCTCGTGCTGGCCGCCGGTGCTTTCGTGATCTTCTTCGCCGGACTGCCGTGGAAGTGGATCGCCATGCTCAGCGCAACAGCCGTGGCGATGCTGCCGGTCGGCTGGACGTTGATGCGCGACTACCAGCGCGAGCGCGTGCTGACGCTGATCGATCCGAACATCGATCCGCTCGGCAAGGGTTTCCACACACTGCAGGCGACGATCGCCATCGGCTCCGGGGGTGCCTTCGGCAAGGGCTGGATGCAGGGCACGCAGACGCACCTCGAATTCATCCCCGAGCGGACCTCCGACTTCATCTTCGCCGTGTTCTCCGAGGAGTTCGGGCTGGTCGGAAACGTCGTCCTGATGGCGCTGTTCCTGGCGCTCGTCGCGCGCGCGCTGGTCATCGCGGCGAACGCGTCGGCAACCTTCTCGCGGCTGCTCGCCGGCTCGATCGCGCTGATCATCTTCACCTACGCTTTCGTCAACATGGGCATGGTCAGCGGCATGCTGCCGGTGGTGGGCGTGCCGTTGCCCTTCGTCAGCTACGGCGGCACCGCGCTGGTGACCCTCGGCCTGGCGGTCGGCATGCTGATGAGCATCAACAGCCACCGCAAGCTGGTGCAGAGTTGAGGGAGACGATGGCGACTGCATCGCCGGTGATGCACGTTACAGCGCGCAACGACGGCGCGCCCATGGGTACGGTGCCCGCCCTCGTTTCTCATGGGCCGCGTGGCGGCTGTCACGAGCAGGCGCGGCGGGCATCGCCGGCGCGCCTGCGCGGCGTCATTGCAGCGATCGCGGTGACGATCGTTGCGGCAGGCTGCGGCACGACACCGAAATCGACGCCGCCGCGTTCAGGCGGCTTCTACCAGGACGATGGACCGCCGGCACAGACGCCGGCCGACATCATGGCGACGCCGGATGCCGTGCCGAAGATCGAGCCTTTCCATTCCGGGGCGCTGCGTCCCTACGTTGCGCTCGGTCGCAGCTATACGCCGATCACCGACGATCGTCCGCTGGTGCAGCGCGGGCTCGCCTCCTGGTACGGACGCCAGTTTCACGGCAGCCGGACCTCGACCGGCGAGATCTACGACATGTTCGCGATGACGGCCGCGCACCCGACGATGCCGCTGCCGAGCTACGCCCGGGTTACCAATCTGCGCAACGGTGCCGCCGTCATCGTTCGCGTCAACGATCGCGGACCGTTCAGCGACGGGCGCGTGATCGACCTGTCGTATGCGGCCGCGATGCGCCTGGGTATCGCCGCCAACGGTACCGGTGAAGTCGAGGTCCGGCGCATCACGCATCGCGAGATCGCCGGTGCCGCAGCGCCAGCCGAGGTCGCGAACGCCGGATCGCCGGGGCTGCCGGTCGCCCGGGCAGGCGGCGATGCGGCAGGCGCTGGGCCGGCTTCGGGGTCGCAGTGGACGGTGCAGCTCGGCGTCTTTGCGGTTGCGGATAACGCGAGGGCACTGATGGCACGGCTCCAGGCCGCGATGGCGACCCCCGAAGCGCAGGCGCTGCCGGCGACCGATCGACTGCCGCGCATCGAGCGCGACGGCGACCTGCACCGCGTGCTGCTGGGCGCAACCCCGGACCGCGAATCGGCGCTGGCGCTGGCGGCGCGGGTCGGCGCATTGCTCGGCCAGGACATTTCGCTGTACGTTCTGGCGCGTTGAGCCCACGGGCCGATCGTCGCCGCAGCAATGGCGGCCGGGTTCGACTGAAGCGCTCTATTTCCCCAACTTCCGCCGGTCGCCGTCGAGGCTGCCCGCCTACAGCCGATGGAACTGCTCCTGCTTGCCCTGCTGATCCTGCTCAACGGCGTATTCGCGATGTCCGAGATCGCGGTCGTGACGTCACGCAAGGCGCGCCTGCAGCGCCTGATCGATGACGGCATGCCTGGCGCCCGGGTCGCGATGGCGCTGCACGACTCGCCATCGATCTTCCTTTCGACGATCCAGGTCGGCATCACCAGCGTCGGCATCCTCAGTGGAGCGATTGGTGAGTCGGCCCTGGTCGCGCCGCTGGCCGAGCGCATCGGCGGCTGGTCGCCGCTGGCGCCATATGCCAGCGGCCTGGCGCTCGCCGCGGTGGTCGCCGGCATCACCTACATGTCGGTGCTGGTCGGCGAACTGGTGCCCAAGCGACTGGCGCTGCTCAGGCCGGAAGTGATCGCGGCCGTCATCGCGCGGCCGATGCATTGGCTGGCTCGCTTCGCGCGCCCGCCCGTGTGGCTGCTATCGGCCTCGAGCGACCTGCTGCTTCGCCTGCTGCGCGCGCCGCGTCGCAAGGAGCCGCCGGTCACCGACGAGGAGATCGCGGTGCTGATGCGTCAGGGCGCCGAGGCCGGCGTCTTTCATCGCAGCGAACTGCCGATCGTCGCCAACGTGCTGCGGCTCGACCAGCAGCGCATCGGCGCCATCATGACTCCGCGTGCCGACGTCTGCACCGTCGACCTCGATGAGCCGGAATCGACCGTGCGCCAGCAACTGACCGACTGTCCCCACCATCGCGTGGTGGTCGTCCGCGGCGGCCTCGATCGGGTACTCGGTGTGCTGCATGTCGGCGACCTGCTGCAGCCGGCGCTCGCTGGCGAGCCGCTGCAGATCGAACGCATGCTGCGGCCGCCGCTGTACGTGCCGGAATCGGTGACCACGACCAAGCTGATGGAGTTATTCCGCAAGATGCGGGCCCAGTTCGCACTGATCGTCGACGAATACGGCCAGGTGCAGGGGCTGGTCACCCTGACCGACGTCATGGCCTCGATTGTCGGTGATGTTCCCGAAGAGGGCATGGTTGCCGAACAGGATGCCGTGCAGCGCGGCGACGGCTCGTGGCTGGTCGATGGCGCGATCGGAGTGGAGCGCTTCCGCAGCCTGCTCGAACTCGATCGGCTGCCCGGCGAAGAAGAGGGCGGCTACCACACGCTCGCTGGCTTTGCGCTGTCCCAGCTCGGCCACATCCCGAAGGTCGGCGAACGCTTCGAGGCCGGTGGCCTGCGCTTCGAGATCGTCGACATGGACCGCACGCGCATCGACAAGCTGCTGGTCGCGCGGCAGCCGCCGGCGACGGCCGACGATGACAGCGGCGCCTGACGGGCG
>JAHEDN010000310.1 GCA_024641225.1 Burkholderiales bacterium
GGGATGCCTTCCGACAGGTTGCGACCCTTGACCTCCATCTCCTTGACTTCGGAGCCGGGGAAGGCGCTGCCGATCTTCTTCTTGATGCTCTCCGCGGTCGGCTCGCCGATCAGCATGCCGTAGTTGCGGCGGATGTAGTTGATAATCGCTTCGTCGAACTTGTCGCCGCCGACGCGCACGCTGCCCGAATAGACCATCCCGCCGAGCGAGATGATGCCGACCTCGGTGGTGCCGCCGCCGACGTCGACGACCATCGAGCCGGAGGCCTCGGACACCGGCAGCCCGGCGCCGATCGCCGCAGCCATCGGCTCCTCGATCAGGAATACCTGACTGGCGCCGGCCGCCTCGGCCGATTCCTTGATGGCGCGCCGCTCGACCTGGGTGGAGCCGCAGGGCACGCAGATGATGATGCGCGGGTTCGGCGCCAGCAGGCTCGATGGATGCACCATCTTGATGAACTGCTTGAGCATCTGCTCGGTGACGGTGAAGTCGGCGATCACGCCGTCCTTCATCGGCCGGATCGCCTCGATGTTGCCCGGCACCTTGCCGAGCATCTGCTTGGCCTCCTTGCCGACCGCGCGGATCGTGCGCTTGCCGTGCGGCCCGCCTTCCTGCGAGATGGCGACGACCGACGGCTCGTCGAGCACGATGCCCTTGCCACGCACGTAGATCAGCGTGTTGGCCGTGCCCAGGTCGATGGCCAGATCGTTGGAGAAGAAACTGCGAATGAAGCCGAACATGCGGATGGAGGACTCGCGAAGGGGTGGAGCGGGCGATCGGGCGCGGGGCGCGCCGCAGAATCGGTGCGCGTCGAAGCCGCTGCGTCAGGTGCGCGATAATACGCCAGTCGCTGCGCGGGCCGACGCATTTGCCTGCTCTTTCAGGACGTACGCAGCGCCTAAACGCTCGTCCGGATGTATTCCCGGATGGCTGTGATCCCCGATCCCGCCGAAGCTACCGATGGCACTGACAGAAAACGACGTCGCCCGCATTGCACACCTGGCGCGCATCGAAATCGGCGACGACGATCGCCGCGCGATGCTGGCGCAGCTGAACGACATCTTCACGATGATCGAGAAGATGCAGGCCGTCGACACCACCGGCGTGGCGCCCATGGCGCACCCGCTCGGCGGTCGGCAGCGCTTGCGCGAAGACCGTGCCGCCGAGTCCGACGCACGCGCAGCGAACATGAAGAATGCCCCCGAGGCGCAGGACGGGCTGTTCCTGGTGCCGCGCGTGGTCGAATAGGGCACCCGGACGTGGAGGAACTTGCTCACGCCGGCGTGGCCGAACTCGGCCGTCTGCTCGCCGCCAGGGAAGTCTCGGCGGTCGAGCTGGCGCGGATGCAGCTCGACCGCATCGAGCGGCACCGGGATCTCAATGCCTTCCTGGACGTACGCGCCGAGGTGACGCTGGCACAGGCGCGCGCCGCCGACGAGCGTCGCGCGCGCGGCGAGGCAGGCAGCCTGCTCGGCGTGCCGATCGCGCACAAGGACATTTTCGTCACCCGCGACTGGGCGAGCACCGCCTCGTCGAAGATCCTGCAGGGCTACATGAGCCCGTTCGACGCTACGGTCGTCGACAACCTGGCCCGGGCCGGCATGGTCTGCCTCGGCAAGCTCAACTGCGACGAGTTCGCGATGGGCTCGAGCAACGAGAACAGCGCCTACGGCAACGTGCTCAACCCGTGGGACAAGGGCGCGGTGCCGGGAGGCTCGTCCGGCGGTTCGAGTGCCGCGGTGGCTGCGCGGCTGTCCCCGGTCGCGACCGCGACCGACACCGGCGGTTCGATCCGCGAGCCGGCGGCCTTTACCGGCATCACCGGCACCAAGCCGACCTATGGCCGGCCGTCGCGCTGGGGAATGATCGCCTTTGCCTCGAGTCTCGACACGGCCGGGCTAATGACACGGTCGGCCGAGGACTGCGCGCTCGTATTCAACGAGATGCTCGGCTTCGACCCGAAGGATTCGACGAGCGTCGACGCGCCTCGGGAGGATTTCGCCCGCCACCTGAACGATCCGGTCAGGGGCCTGAAGATCGGCATGCCAAAGGAGTTCTTCGGCGCCGGACTGCAGCCCGACGTCGAGCGTGCGGTGCGCGCGGCGCTGGCAGAGTACGAGAGGCTCGGCGCGAAACTGGTCGACATCTCGCTGCCCAGCGCAGAACTCGGCATCCCCGTGTACTACGTCGTTGCGCCGGCGGAGGCCTCGAGCAATCTGGCGCGCTTCGACGGCGTCCGCTACGGCCACCGCGCGGCGAAGTACGACGACCTGATCGACATGATGAAGAAGAGCCGCTCGGAGGGCTTCGGCCCGGAGCCGAAGCGACGCATCCTGATCGGCACCTACGTGCTTTCGCACGGCTACTACGACGCCTACTTCATCAAGGCGATGCAGGTGCGGCGGCTGATCGCCGAAGAGATCCAGCGCGCCTTCACGCAGTGCGACGTGATCGCCGGCCCGGTGACCACCTCGGTGGCGTTCGGCTTCGGCGAGAAGACCACCGACCCGGTGGCCATGTACCTGGCCGACCTGTACACGGTGCCGGGTTCGCTGGCCGGCGTGCCGAGCATGAGCATCCCGTGCGGCTTCGGCGACAAGGGCCGCCCGGTAGGACTGCAACTGATGGCCAATCACCTGCACGAAGCGAAGATGCTTGGTGTGGCGCACCAGTACCAGCAGGCGACCGACTGGCACCTCCGAGTGCCACAGGGCTTCTAGATCATGAACGCCGCACGGCCGTCCGGCAGGCATTCGCCCTTCCCTGCGGGGACAGCGCCAAGCGCGAAGGGGTCGGCATGACCTGGGAAGTCGTCATCGGGCTGGAAACGCACGCGCAGCTTTCCACGGCAAGCAAGATCTTCTCGGGCTCGTCGACGGCATTCGGGGCACTGCCGAACACACAGGCCAACGTGATCGACCTGGCGCTGCCCGGAACGCTGCCCGTACTGAACAAGGGGGCGGTGGAACGCGCCATCCGTTTCGGCCTGGCCATCGGCGCGACGATTGCGCCGCAGAGCATCTTCGCGCGCAAGAACTACTTCTACCCCGACCTGCCCAAGGGCTACCAGATCAGCCAGTACGAGGTCCCGGTCGTGCTGGGCGGTTCGCTGTCGTGCGTCGTGACCCCGAAGAAGGGCGAGCCCTACGTCAAGACCGTGAAGCTGACGCGGGCGCACCTGGAAGAGGATGCCGGCAAGAGCCTGCACGAGGACTACCACGGCATGACCGGCATCGACCTGAACCGCGCCGGCACGCCGCTGCTGGAGATCGTCTCCGAGCCCGATATGCGCTCTTCGGGCGAGGCGGTCGCCTATGCCAAGGCGCTGCACTCGCTGGTGGTGTGGCTCGGCATCTGCGACGGCAACATGCAGGAGGGCAGCTTCCGCTGCGACGCCAACGTATCGGTGCGTCGCATTGGCGATACGAAGCTCGGCACGCGCGCCGAGATCAAGAACCTCAACAGCTTCCGCTTCCTGCAGCAGGCGATCGACTTCGAGGTGCAGCGGCAGGTCGAGCTGATCGAGGACGGCGGCACCGTTGTGCAGGAAACACGCCTGTACGACCCCGACCGCAACGAGACCCGCAGCATGCGCAGCAAGGAAGACGCGATGGACTATCGCTACTTCCCCGACCCCGACCTGCTGCCGCTGGCCATCGACCGCGAGTGGATCGACGCAGTCGCGCGCGAGATGCCCGAATTGCCCGGCGCGATGCGAGAGCGCTTCGTGCGCGACTACGGGCTGCCGGAATACGACGCCGCGGTGCTGACAGGATCGAAGGGCATGGCCGCGTACTACGAAGCCGTGGCCGGCGCCGTCCCGGATCGGAAGATCGCCGCCAACTGGCTGATGGGCGAAGTCGCCGCGGCGCTGAACAGCGCACAGATCGACATCGCGCAGGCGCCCGTGAGCGCCGCCCAACTGGCCGGACTGATCAACCGCGTCCTTGACGACACGATCAACAACAAGACCGCCAAGGAAGTCTTCGCCGCGCTGTGGCAGCGCGAGGGCGAATCGGCCGACGCGATCATCGAGGCGCGCGGCCTCAAACAGATCTCGGATGCGGGGGCCATCGAGAAGCTCATCGACGAAGTGCTCGCCGCCAATCCCGGGCCAGTGGCGGAATTTCGCGCCGGCAAGGAGAAGGCGTTCAATTCCCTCGTCGGTCAGG